>JAFDVT010000379.1 GCA_018268875.1 Acidobacteriota bacterium | reverse complement strand
TTGAAAACTTCAACGAGCGGCTTGCGAAGGAGAAGTTCTTTTACCTTCCGAACGCCGCCCGGCAGCGCGTGTTTAAGACGGATTCGGGAAAGGCAAAATTCACAGTTTGCCCCATCCCGGTACACGATCTGGCGCCGAATGAGTTCCTGCTGACCACCGTTCGCAGCCACGATCAATTCAACTCGGTGATTTACGGCTTGGACGACCGGTACCGCGGCATTTTTGGCGGGCGCCGTGTTGTGTTTTTGAATCCTCGCGACATGGAGGCGCATGGCCTGCGGGCCGGACAGATCGTGGATATCTATAGTCACTTTGAAGGTGAGGTTCGCATGGCGCCTCGCTTTGCGGTGGTCCCGTATGAGATCGCGCGGAGGAGCGCCGCCGCGTATTATCCGGAGACCAACGTCCTTGTGCCGGTTCGTAGCGTGGCCGCTAAGAGTAATCAGCCTGTCTCCAAATGCATTCGCATCACGCTGTCTCCGGTGGAACCATACGAACAGCTGGATTTTTCTAAGAAAGACGTGGAAAAGAACCTGGAGCGGGCGTTGCCATGCTGATTTCCGCGGGAGAAAAGCTGGAAGGGGTGCTGCACTCGTGGACGGATGATGCCGTCCTATTCTTGCGGCACGATCTGCCCAAGGTGGTCTTCGTCACCATCGTCGCCTTCATTTTGATTCGCGTTCTTAAGGTGCTGGCCGCAAAGATCACGAAACGGCAACTCCGGCGCCTTCCATCTGGTGTCCGAATGCAGCAGGTCCGCACGGTTGCCGGCGTCATCACCAACATCGGCGTTTTCGTCATTGTCTTTGTTGCGGCGCTCGAAGTCCTGCCGTTACTGGGATTGAATCTGGGCCCGATTCTTGCCAGCGCCGGTATCGTGGGCTTGGCGCTTGGCTTTGGCGCGCAAACGCTGGCGCACGATTTCATCAACGGCTTCTTTATCCTGCTGAACGACCAATATGACATTGGCGATGAAGTGCGGATGGCCGGCGTACAGGGAACCGTGGAAGAAATGACGCTCCGCCACACCACGCTGCGCGGTGACGACGGCACCATCCATATCGTGCCCAACAGCCAAGCCACGGTTGTTTCCAATATGTCGCGGGACTGGTCGCAACTCACCGTCCGCGTTGTCGTCGCTTACGGCGAGGACAGCGACCGGATCGTCAAGCTGTTGCAGCAGGTGGGCGATTCCGTCCGAAACGATCCGAAATTTGTAAAGTCCATCGTAGGTGACGTGCAGGTGCCCGGAATCGACCGGGTCGGCGACGGTGCGGCCGATTACTTGATTCTTGCGAAGACCGTGCCAACCGATAGCGGGGCTGTCAGTTGTGAGTTGCAGAGCCGGGTCAAGAAATGCTTCGAAGAGAATGGGGTTCAGCTGCCTTGGCCGGGTAAAGTGTTGGTGATGGAACAGGGGAAAACGTCCACATAAGGTTCCGTCACCGGACGGCCGGAGGTGCGATCATGTATCCTCTAGGGAAAGCTTGCCAACAGCAGTCCAGGTCCATGCGACTTTGAGGGTTCGCACCTTCGATGGAGGAGTTGGCAAGGTCCGGCGGCTGTGCGTTCCTTGCAAGGCGGCTCAGGCGATTTCATGGGATTGAACAAAACAGACGCTCTCGTTGCAGTAAATGATGTTTCAGCAGACGCCCAGGCTGTAGGCCGGCCGCTCACAAGTTCCGCAATTTTTCTGGTTGCGACCGTCAAGCCCGGCGCCGCCAACCTGGATACCATCCGCTCGTTTTGCGGCGACATTGCGGGGTTTGTCCGCTCCATCGGGTTTCAGGATCTCGACGCGCAGCTTTCGTGCGTGGTCGGATTTGGATCTGGAATCTGGCGGGACTTGTTTGGCGCGCCGCAGCCGAAGGAATTGCATCCCTTTCAAGAGGTTCGGTCCGGTACCCGGCATGCCGTGTCAACGCCCGGGGATCTGCTGTTTCACATCCGCGCCACTCGGATGGATTTATGTTTCGAGTTGGAAACGCAGATCCTGGCGAGCATCGGCTCCGCGCTGGCGTCGACCGACGAAGTGCAGGGATTCCGGTACTTTGACAATCGCGATTTGCTCGGCTTTGTCGATGGAAGTGAAAATCCGACGGGCCAAGCGATGAACGATGCCGTATTCGTGGGCGAGGAAGACGCGGCGTTTGCCGGTGGCAGCTATGTCATCGTGCAGAAGTATCTGCACGACCTTCAGGCGTGGAACGCATTGCCTACCGAGGTACAGGAAGGCATTGTCGGACGTAAGAAGGTTTCGAACATCGAACTCGCCGATTCGGTGAAACCGACTTCCGCGCACAATGCGCTCACCACGATTATCGAGAACGGAAAAGAGATCAAGATTCTGCGCGGCAACATGCCGTTTGGAAGCCCCGCGCAGGGCGAGTTTGGGACGTACTTCATCGGGTACAGCCGCTCGCCGCGTACGATCGAGCAAATGCTCGAGAACATGTATATCGGCCGTCCGCCCGGCAACTACGATCGTCTGCTAGACGTCAGCCGCCCCGTCACCGGCACGCTGTTTTTCGTTCCAACCGAGTCGTTTCTCGATGACGTAGCCGCGGAAGAGCCCGCCGCTTCAGAATCCACCGTGGAACAAACCAGCAGCCCCGAAGCCACCCGGCTTCAAGACGGTTCACTCGGGATCGGTTCCCTCAAAGGAAAGAATGAACATGAATAATCTACATCGTGAGCTCGCGCCAATTTCCGAGGCAGCCTGGTCCCAGATTGAAGAAGAGACCGCGCGAACCTTCAAGCGCTACGTCGCCGGACGGCGCGTGGTGGACGTGTCGGAACCCAAGGGCGCCGTTCACGCCGCGGTTGGCACCGGTCACCTGACGCGGATTGCCGCGCCAAGGGACGGCGTGATCGCCCGGTTGCGCGAGGCAAAACCGGTGGTCGAATTGCGTGTGACGTTCGATCTCGACCGGGAGTCGATCGATGACGTCGAACGTGGCGCGAACGATTCGAATTGGCAACCCGTCAAAGACGCGGCTCGCCAGATCGCGTTCGCCGAGGACTGCGCCGTGTTCGATGGCTACGCCGCCGCGAGTATTGTGGGAATTCGAGAAGGCACCAGCAATCCGCGGCTGGTGTTGCCGAACGATGTCCGTGACTATCCGGACGCAATCGCCCAAAGCCTCAGCCAGTTGCGTCTGGTCGGCGTCAACGGCCCCTACGCGGTACTGCTTGGAGCCGATGCGTACACTGCTCTTTCCGAGACCAGCGATCACGGGTATCCCGTGCTCGAACACGTCAAGCGCCTCGTCGACGACCAGATTATTTGGGCGCCTGCGATTGAAGGAGCTTGTGTCGTGACGACGCGCGGTGGCGACTTCAAGCTGGACATCGGCCAGGACCTATCGATTGGCTATTTGAGTCACAACGAGTCCACCGTAACGCTGTATTTGCAGGAGACCTTCACGTTCCTGCACATGACCGGAGAAGCATCGGTCGCTCTCTCGGCGCCAGCGAAATAGCGTTGCATCCCATGCCTCCAGGGGAGGGTCGATCGAACCGGATCCGCGCTGGTCTGGCGCGGATGTTGGCCCATCCCCAGTTCTCGAAGACCAAGGTCCTGAAGGCGCTGCTTTCCTATCTCGTGGAGCGCGCCTTGGACGGCGGGCACATATCTGAAAGCCAGATCGCCACAGATGTCTTTCAGATCCCCACCGAGGACTTTCATCCGTACACGCATCCCCATGTTCGCGTGCAGATGCACAATCTGCGCAAGCGCATCGCCGCCTATTACGAGGACGTTCCCAACGAGGCGTTGCGCATCACGCTGCCGGAAAATTCGTATCTGCCCGTATTTGAAATGCTCGGGTCGATCACACCGGAAACGCGCCGGGCGGTGAACCTTGTTCGTCTGCTGGCGGAAAGCCGCTTTCCGGCCGAACTTCGCGAAGGTCTTCGCGAAACGGGCGAATTACTGGCGCAATTCCCATCGCTCGGCATCGCATGGGCGCTTCGCGCCGAAATCCTGATCATGCTTGCTATACACGGCGACCCTCCGCTGGAGCGTCTTCGCGAAGCGGAGGCGGCGGCGCAAAAGGCAATTTCTTTCGCTCCGGAAGCGTGGGAATCGCATGTGGTGATGGGCGGCGTGCAAACGTGCCTGCATTGGAACTGGGACGAAGCCCGCCTGTCTTTCGAGCGCGCCATTGCCGCGGGAGGGGGACTGCGGGCCGCCACACATCCCTGGCGCCAAATTCACATGATGGCCACCGGGCACGCCGGCGAATTGGCGGAACTGATGGAGGAGCTGCTCGAAACCCAGCAGAATCCTTTGCACATGGCGCAAGTGAACTATGGCATCTGCCTGCACGTCTGCCGTCGCTATCACGATGCGGTGCGCGAACTGGAACGAGCGTCCGTTTTGTACCCGTCGGATCACTCGTCCTTAAGCTGGCTGGCGTCCGTGCAATGGACGATGGGGCACCGCGCCCGCGCGCTGGTGTCGCAAGTAAAGGCGGCGATGCGGGCCAAACGCAGTCCTCCAGGAGAGATGATCTCTCTAAGCGCGAAGGGAATGTCGGCCGCCACGACGGGCAGAAAGGCCGTCACGATTCAGCCCGTCGAAGAAGGCGGCAACACGGAAATTTCCGCGGCGCTCACCTCGCTGATCTTCGGCCGCCACGAAAAGGCGATCGCTTCGTTCGAACGCATGGCCGCGAACCGGTTCCCGCTCCTGCCCATGTTCCTGCATCTCGAAATGGTGGATGTTCTATGGCGGTATCCGCGGTTCCAGCAGCTCACAGAACAGCTTCGCTATCCCGATAGCGCGCACGTTTACCGGAAGAAAACGAAATAAAGAATCGTCCGGTGCCCCGCATGTACCTGCGGTATTCTTCGCCGAATGGACCATCGGCGAGTTGCATTTCCTCATCGACGGCCGCCCGCCGGTACAGCGCGTACATGGCCAGCGGCGCCACCACAAGCGCCGGATGCAGGAACATGCCCGCGATCCAGGCCAGAAGATACGAACAATAGAACGGATGCCGCACCCAACGGTACGGCCCCGTGGTGACCAGCGCGAGCGAGGAGAGCGAAGCATAGCAGGCGCCAAACCCCTTGCCCCGCGTGGCGGCGATGGTCCACCAGAACAACGCGAACGACGCGGCGTAAAGCGCCAACGCGGCAGGCGACCGCATGCCGGAAGCGATCGCGCCCGCTTGCAGCAACGCGAAGAAAGTGCCCAGGCCCAAGGTCAGGCGCATGCCCCCGGTGTAGGCGCCGGTATTGCGGAAGTGGCGCCGGGTGGCCCAGGCAAAGCTCGAAAAGCAGGAAAACCACAACAGCATGTAGGCAAGCAGTTGCATACTAAATCGCTCCTTTTTCATGAAAGAGGCAGAGGCTCATGTCGATGCCGTACTGCGAAGCCATCGCGACCTTTTCAAGAATCAGAAAGCACTTGTCCGGCATCCGGTTGTTGGCCGCCATGATGCGGTACAACCGCGCGTTCTTGCGGGAGCAGATACAAAACACCAGCGGTGTTTCATTGGCCCGCGCGTAGTCGTGCAGCATGTCCAGCAGCCGGATGATGAGTTCGCCCTTCTGGCGTTCCGCGGCTACGGAAAGGCGCGACACTTCGGCATAGCGGCGGTTGCCAAGCCCGAACTCGGGCAGAGCCGTCTGCAACGTGAACCCGCCATATTCCATGGGCAGGCGCAGCGGCGAAGCCGGCGTGCAGAAGTTGATACGCGCGCCAGCAAGCACCTTGCCGCCCTCGATGTAGACGATAATCGTCCCCGCGCGATCGTACCCGTCCTCCTGCTTCAGCCACGATCCGTCAAATCCAAAAGTGCGTTGATATTCAGCCGCCCGGAGATCGAAATATTGCTGGCGAATCCCGGCGTCCGTTGCGATTTGGAAGGAGCCACTGTTTTCCATGGCCGGAGTGCGAATCCGGCCATAGCGGCTTGCTCAGAATAAAAGCGTGTAAATTTTGAGCAAATCTGACGTGTAGTTGCGTTATCCGCGCAGACGTAGATAATAGAAATCTTGGATCAAGGGCTCATTCAGCGTGAATTAACCCGTGTGCTGGCGCATCCGTTGTTTGCCCGCGCCCGCGTGCTTCGCGAACTGCTCGCGTACCTGGTGGAATCCAAACTAGCCGGCCGCAAGGTGAATGAGTCGAACCTCGCCGTCCGCATCTTTGACAAGGAGAGCCTGTCCTTTCATCCGTACAAGCACGCCAACGTGCGCGTGCAATTCCGGAATCTGCGGCTGAAGCTTGAGGCGTATTACTTGGCCGAACCGGCCGTGAAAGTAAAGTTCCGCGCCGTGCCGTATGAGGTCGTCTTCGACATTGCGGATCCCGCCATGGCGGAGGCTCGCCGGATGCTCAACGAGGCGCGCTGGTTGTTTGAAAGCCGGTTTCCCGTCGATCTTCACCACGCCATCGGCCTGGTCGGCCAGATCGTCGAACGGCATCCGCGCTGGGCGCCGGCCATGGTGGCGCTCAATCAGCTCCATATTTCGATCGCCGTACACGGTGGAGGACCGCCGCTCGCCAACCTGCGCCTTGCGGAAACCTACGCCGACCGCGCTCTGGAATACGAGCCTGACGATGGACTGGCGAACGCCGCCAAGGCGGCGACGGAGGCATTTCTGCATTGGCGCTGGAACAGGGCCGAAGAACTCTTCGATCGCGCGATGTCACTTCATCCCGGCGTGCGGCACGAAAGTTGGTATCTCGCCTACCTCACCGGCACGCATCGCGCTTCCCGCGCGGCCCAACTGATGGAGGACTGCCTGTGCGCGTCGGACCGGCCCTGGCCGTCGCTACAGACCAATCTCGGCATCACGCTGCTTGTGGCGCGAAGGACCGATGAGGCAGCGCGGGAACTGCTCCGAGCCGGCAAACTCAATCCCGAGGATTGGTGCGGGCTCGCCTGGCTCGGCGTTCACTATTGGCAAAAAGGCGAGTATCTGAAGGCCGCGTACACGCAGGCGCGAGCGTTGGCGCAGGCAAGGCGCAGTCCGCCGGACCGCTATTTCGACATGTCGAACGACGCATTCTTCGGTTCGAGGAAAGCGACCAGGCTGTCAAGCGAACATCGCGGCGGCGTCAGCGAAGTGGGAACGCTGGTGGCGGGAGTCATGCTGCGGCAATGGGATCGTGCCATCGGCGCGGTCGAGCGCATGTATGAGAACCGATATCCGCTGGTACATTTCTTCGCGACGGTGCCGTTGATGGATCCGCTATGGGAGCATCCTCGTTTCCGTGCGGCCTATGAGCAAACAGGCCTGGCGCTGCCGCCGCATGTGAAGCGCGCCTTGCCCGCTTAACACTCTCTAAACATCGAAATTCATTGCCGGGTTCGCAGGGTCATGGCATCAATCGAACTATGACCCAAAAGAAGAAGTGGACCCTGATGCTGCTGCTCGCCTCCGCCATGCCGGTTGCCGCACAGAATAGCTACGAAGGTTCCGACATACGCACCGCGATTCCGATTCAGTTCGGACAGGTCTTGCATGACAATGTCGATCAAACGCTGCGGCCGCGGCTGGTTTACTCGGTTAGCCTCGCGCGAGGCCAACGGTTTACCGCGACGGTGAAGGAGACTGGCAAAGCGCAAGTGTACGTCGGAATCTACAGCCCTACGCTGACGACGTTAGCGAATAGTCCGTCCACACTCGCTGCGTCGTATTGGGATACCGACGCGGTGTCCGTCGAGTACGCGGTTCCCACGGCAGGGACCTACTACATAGCAGTGTGGAGCCGTTACGGAGCGAGCGAGATCGAACTGGTGGCCAACGCAGTAGGCGCGCAACTCGATGTACCTCTTCCCTCAATAGCGTCTTGTATCGAAGGCCAAGTCGACGACATTCAGTTCAACATGCGCCAGGTATCGCTGAACCTCGCCGACGAAGTCACAGTCGGTGGCGTTCCGATCTGCGCGTCCTGCGCCGTCAAGCCCACGCTGTTTCCCGCATTCGTGGATTTCCTCAAGCAAGCGCACTTCACCGGCACCTGGGTGAAGGTCTGCCACGCGGCGGACGGGCAAATCGTCAGCGTCAAATCCGCGAGGCGCTGAACCTTAACATCGCTTTAACATCGAATGCTATTGCCCCGGCGTCCAGGCCGGGGCATAAATGGTGGTTCAGCAGTTCAATCAATAGATTTCGCAGATCCGGAAGCGAGAGTCAGCAATGATCCAGCGTGTCGCAGCGCAATCGCCGGCGGAAGGGCCGGTATTGTGACGCAGGTTCATACCATCACCAATCTGTTGCGCGACGTTCGCGGCGGTTCGCCCGAGGCCGCCAACAAACTCATGGACGCCGTGCATGTGGAACTACGCCACATCGCCGGCCGCGCCATGTCCCACGAACGCGGCCACCACACCTTGCAGCCCACCGCCCTGGTCAACGAATATTATTTGAGCCTTTTTCCAAGCGCCCAGAAGGACGACGCCGAAACCTGGAAGAATCGCGCCCATTTCTTTAGCATCGCGGCGCGAAAGATGCGGCAGATCCTGGTGGACCACGCCCGCAAGGTCAACGCGGAAAAGCGCGGCAACCACCTTCGCGTCAGCTTGAACGAGGAAATCGACGCCGCTCCGCGCCGCGACCATTCCATCGAGGAAATCGACTTGCTTCTCACCGATCTCGAAGCGAAGGACCCGCGCGCAGCCCGTATCGTCGAACTGAAATTCTTCGGCGGCATGACCGACGACGAAGTGGCCGAAGCGCTCGGGTCGAACCGCGCCAAGGTGCGCCGCGATTGGGAATTCGGACGTTCCTGGCTTTTTCACAATCTCGGCGGAAAAAAGTGCGCAAATTCGTGAAGCCGCCGCGCAACACATTTTGAGGCTGATACAACACATGAAACTCAAACACATTTTTCCCGTTCTTTCGCTGGTCCTGATTGGCGCCGCGCAAGCGCAACAGCAGACCACCGGATTGCTTTCGAAGCGCCTGGCGAACGCCAGCTCTCGCACAGCGTCGGCGAGCCAGGGCGACCGCGCGCAGATCATTACGCAAGCGTCCGACACGGCGACGCCCTGGGTGGTGAACGGCGACGGTATGCGCACCAGATACACGCTGGTGAACCTTGAAAACACAGCGGCGACATATCAGATTGTTTTTGTCACCAGCGAAGGCACACAGTACCGGGTACCGTGGGCCGGCATGGACCCGACGAACGTCCTTCGCGGAACAATCCAGCCCAATTCCACGCTGGAGTTCGTAACTGACGGCCACGGTGAAACCACCCAAGGCTGGTCCCTTGCCAGCGCCACTGGCGCGCGCGTCATCTTCACGGCGCAGAACGAACGCATGATCGCAGACGGTGTCTGGCATTCCACGTCGTACTACCCGTCGAACTCTCTCAGCAAGAAAGTGAAAGTACGTTTCGACAACCGCGACGGATACACCACCAAGATCATCGTGAACAATCTCAATACGGCCGGCACACGCGTCGCCATCACGGTTCGCGATGCCGACGGCAACACGATCGGCGAATTGGAGGGCTTTATGGACGCCGCCAACCAGTACGGCATTGACGTTCGCGAAGACTTCCCGCTTTCGCAAGGCCTCGCCGGGACGATCGAGATTGCGATTCCCACCACCAACCGTTCCGGCGTGAGCGCGCTTGGCGTTCGATTGAACTCGGAGACCGGCGGCATCGATATGTTCGACGCCTTCTCCACCGTCGCCTGGTCGCAATAGCGAAAGCGACTTTCCAAAAAGCTTTTTGAGTACCGAGGACCTGAACCGATGAAAAAGCAATTTACGGCAACCATACTCGCCTCGAGCCTGATGTTCGCCCAGGCTCCCGCGGCAAAGCCAGCCGCTCCGTCCCCCGCGAAACCTGCCGCCGCTCCAGTAAAGCCTGTCGCTGCCGCACCGGCGAAGGCTGTCGTTTCCGCGCCGGCGAAACCTGCCGCTGCGGCTGCGGCCGCGAAGCCGGCGCTGGCAAGCGGCGTGGACACCGTCATCCAACTTGTGAAAGCCAAGCGTTCCGAGGAGATGATCGTCAAGATGCTGCGGGCGGGCGGCAAGGCGTACTCGCTGACCCCGCAGGACATGCTGAAGCTGACCGACGCGGGCGTCTCCGACAACATCATCAACGTGATGATGGACCCCAAGGCCGAACTCGCCGCCGCGCCGGTACCCGCTCCCGCCC
>JAFDVT010000378.1 GCA_018268875.1 Acidobacteriota bacterium | reverse complement strand
GCGCTTCGTCCTGGTGGACCGGCACGGGCACATCCGCGGCTATTACGGCACCACCAACCCCACCTTCCGCACCCGGCTGCTGGACGACATAAAGGACCTTGCCAAGAACTGATGGAAGTTCGCGACCTACCTGCGGTCAACGCGACGTTGAACGCCACTGCCACCATATTGCTGATTACCGGATACCGCCTGATCCGGGCGGGAAAGCGGGAGGCGCACCGCAAGGCAATGCTCGCCGCGTTTGCCACCTCGGTGCTGTTTCTGGCCTGCTACCTGATCTATCACTTCGAGGTCCGGTCGGTGCCGTTCCAAAAGCCGGGCGCCATCCGGTACGTGTACTTCACGATCCTGATCTCGCACGTGATTCTGGCGAGCCTTGTCCCGTTCCTGGCCGGGATCACGCTGTGGCGCGCCTACAAGGGCCAGTACGACCGTCACCGGCGCATCGCCAGATGGACGTTTCCCATCTGGCTGTACGTCAGCGTCACCGGCGTTCTGGTGTACCTGATGCTCTACCAGCTTTAAACGAAGATCTTGTCGGCCACGACGCCCGCGACGTCGGTTAACCGGAAGTCGCGCCCGCCGTTGCGGAAGGTGAGCTTCAAGTGGTCGAGGCCCATCAGCGCGAGCACCGTCGCGTGGAAGTCATGGATATGCATGCGGTCTTCCACGGCGTGATAGCCGATGTCGTCGGTGGAACCGTAGGCAAAGCCCGGTTTGACGCCTCCGCCGGCCATCCAGATCGAGTAGCCGTACGGGTTGTGATCGCGGCCGAAACGTTCGCCGGCCTTTGCCGCGACCTCGGAGATCGGTGTACGTCCGAACTCGCCGGCCCAGATCACCAGCGTGTCTTCCAGCATGCCCCGGGACTTGAGGTCCCTGATGAGGCCCGCGATGGGCAGGTCCACCTCGGCGGCGTTGTCGGGATGCTTTTGCAGGATGTCGCTATGCTGGTCCCACTTGTAGCTGTGCGTGCACTGGATGTAGCGAACGCCGCGTTCGGCCAGACGGCGCGCGAGCAGGCATTGCCATCCGAAGTCGGCGGTTTTGGGGTTGTCCAGGCCGTATAGCTTCTTGGTGGCTTCCGATTCCCGTTCCACCTCGAACGCTTCCGGCGCCTTCGTCTGCATGCGGAACGCGAGTTCGAACGACTGGATGCGAGCCTCGAGCGCCGGGTCGTGCTGGCGCATTTCCTGATGCTTGCGGTTCACGCCTTTCAGCATGTCGAGCTCAAAGCGCTGTTCTTCGGACGAGAAGTTCTTCTGCTTCAGGTATTCGATCGGTTCGCCCTTGATGTCGTCGACGCGCATGCCGGCGTGGCCGATCGCCGTGCCCTGGTAGGCGCCGGGCAGGAACGCGGAACTCCAGTTCTTGGAGCCGCCATGCGACAACGCAGGCTTGATCATCACGTAACCCGGCAGGTCGCGATTTTCCGAACCCAAGCCGTACGTCACCCAGGAGCCCATCGACGGACGCACGACATTGCTCATGCCGGTGAACGTCTGCAGGAGCGCGGCGCCGTGGTCCACGCCCTCGCCAACCATGGACCGGATGACGCACAGGTCATCGGCGACGGAGGCCATCTGCGGGAACAGGTCGCTCACCCAGAGTCCGCTTTGTCCACGCTGCTTGAAGTTCCAAAGCGGCGCTACTAAAGGTCCCGGAGGCGTATCGGCAAAGGCCAGCGGACGCTTGATCGGCAGAGGCTTGCCGTTGTCCTTGATGAGGCGGGGCTTGTAGTCGAAGCTGTCGACGTGCGACACGCCGCCGTGCATGAACAGGAAGATCACGCGTTTCGCGCGAGCCTTGAAATGCGGGGGCTTGGGCGCGAGCGGGTTCTGATCCCCGGCGTTGGAGGTTCCATCGGCCGCCCGCAGGAGGTCGGACAGGCCGAGCAGCCCAAACCCACAGCCGGCCGCGCGCAAAGCGGCGCGCCGCGACATTGGTTTAGAGGACTTATGAAAATGGGCGAGCAGCGCCTTTTCTTCTTGTGCGTTCATGGTGGCCTCGTTCTAGTCCAAATAAATGTATTCGTTTGACGCGAGCAGAATTCGGCTGATGCTCATCCAGGCGTCCTCGGGGGTCCGTTTGGGGAACTTTTCCCGGAACCTGGTCAGGTACGACAAGGCGTTGTCCACCTCGGATCCCGTGGCTTCGCGGCCAAGGATGCGGAAGTAGAGATTGCGCATGTGGGCGGCGTCGGAACCGGTGGCGGTTTGTTTCGACAGTGCCTTGGCGCGATCCTCAACAAATTCGCTGTTCATCAGGAACAGCGCTTGCGGCGCGATGATGGTGGAGGTTCTCTGGCTGGCGCTGGTGGTGGCGTCGCCAAAGTCGAACAGGTTCAACAGGCCGGGAAGGTTCGCACGGCGCAGCGGAACGTACACCGTGCGGCGCTTGATCGATTCCGGCTTCATGCTCAGGCGATCGTTGGAATTTTCGCCGTCGGTGCCGAAGCCCGATTGCAGTGTGCCGCCCATGGTGGTGTCGAGCGAACTGTCCAGCCACAGCATGCCGTCGCGCAGTTCTTCGACCGTCAGGCGGCGGCGCGGATAGCGGGACAGCAGCGTGTTGTCAGGGTCGGCGGCGATCTGTTGTTCGGTCACCATGCTGGACATCCGGTAGGCGTTCGACAGCACGATTTCCTTCTGCAGCTTTTTGATCGACCAGCCGTTGGCAATAAACCGCTGCGCGAGGTAATCGAGCAATTCGGGATTGGACGGGCGCGCGCCCATCTTGCCGAAGTTGTCCGGCGTGCGAACAATGCCTTCGCCAAAGTGCCAGTACCAAACACGGTTCACAAAAACGCGAGCGGTAAGCGGATTGTCGGGCCTCGTAAGCCACTGTGCGAGTTCCAGCCGGCCGCTGGTTCCGGGCTGGAATTGCGGCGTGGCCGCGACGCCCGAAAGCACCTGCGGCACACCCTTGGGCGCGTCTTCGCCAAACGTATTGTAGTCGCCACGGACGTACACTTTGCCGAAGGTCACGCCGCCTTCGCCCGCCGGATTGTCGGCCACCGCGCAGGCCATCGGAGGCTCCTGCGGAAGCTGTGTTTTCAGGTCTTCCAGCTCTTTTTCGAGCTTTGCGACCGGCGCGAGCTTATCGGCGGGCCACAGCTTGGCGCGATCCTTGGCGGGAACGCTGTGGGGACCCGCGTAATGCACGTCGAAGAAGAACTGATCGTCGTCGGCGTAGATGCGCGGCGGCATGACGTCCTTGCCGCTGCGGCGGCTGGCGCGGGTGCGCTCCATGGCCTCCGCCCAGCTTGCCTGCATCTTCAGATAACGCGCCTGGTACTTGGCGGCGATCTCTGGCGCGGTGGCGTCGGTGGCCGTGTACCAGTCCTTCATGTAGGCGCGCCGGTCCTTGCCGTCTTTTAGGAAAACCACCCACTTTTCAAGCAAAGGCGCATGCAGAGACTTGCCCGCCGCCGGGTTGCCGGCCATTACCTGGCGAGCCGCCAGCATGTATTTGGCGACCGATTGCCCGACTTGCGCCGTGTAGGCAATCGTCTGCAGTTCGACGGCATTGGCGATCTCGTTGCGCTTGGCATCGCTGATCTTTTTGGATTC
>JAFDVT010000377.1 GCA_018268875.1 Acidobacteriota bacterium | reverse complement strand
GACGTTACCGGAACCGCCGGCAGTGGACCCACCGGTCTTGCCATGCGCCAAGGGACCTTGTACGTCGCCATCGGCGCCGGCGACGGCGAACGCAGCGGCCCTACGCCGGGAACCTCGGTGCACAATCCCGCATCGCCCTCGTCCCCGCTGTTCGCCACCATCCTGCGCTTCCGCTTCAATCACGAGGTGGATATGCTGAACGGCACCTTCCTGCTTTCCACTGCCCAGCAGCGCGATCTCGCAGACGGCAAAACCCTGGAACTCGAAGACGGCCACGGCGGCACGGCCCGCGTGATTGTGCTGGCCCGCTTCCCCGTGAGCGAACCCAACCCGCAGTCGATCTACAAGTTCTCCAACGCCTGGGGCATGATCCTCGCGGCCGGCGGCAGCGAACTCTGGGTCGCCGACGCCTCCATGAATAGCCTGGTCCGCGTCAACACCATGACCGGCGCGTGGGAACGTGTCACCCGTTTCGCCCCCGTGCCCAACACCACCGGAGTCGGCGCGCCCATGGTCGACGCCGTCCCCACCGCCGTGCGAGCCTTCCAGCAGAACCAGTTGCTGGTCAGCTACCTCACCGGCTTCCCGTTCGCTCCCAAAGCCGCGCGCATCATGCTCGTGAACCCGGAAAACGGCCGGTATTCGCAGTTCGTCTACGACCTGACCTCGTGCACGGACTTCTGGGTCCGCACGCGAGGCTCACAGCGTCCGCAATTCTTTGTGCTCGAGTTCAGTTCGAATCAAAGCGCCGCGCAGCCGCCACCCGGGCGACTCCTGCGCTACGACACAGCGGAATCGACAGTAGCCGCCACCGGCCTGATCGCCCCGGTGAGCCTCGCCTTCGACGAATCCACCGACGAGATGTTCATCCTCGAACTCACCGGCCGCATTCTGAAGCTGAAGATCAACTGAGCGAGATGAGTTCGTGCCGCTCGGCCAGCGTACCTTGTTCGATCAGCTTTTCGAGTTGCACCGACAACGCCTGACGCATGCCCGATGACGGTACTTTCGAGCCCAGCGCCCGCGCGGCAGTCTGAATCAATTGATCCCGGCTGCCCGCGACGCAAGCCTTGGCCGCCAACAGCAGGGCCGCCTGCATTTCCTGAGGTGCGATCCGGTCGGCCGGGCGAGCGCGGTTCCGCGTTTGCGCCACCGTACCCGGAACCTGATAAAAGTTCCCCGGTATCGCTTCCAGCTCCGTCGCAGCGACCAGCGCCTGTCGAATCACGGCCTGCACCCGGCTACCGGCGCGCGCCAGTTTCCATGCCAGCCGGATGCGCGTGATGATGTCGTCCTCATGCACAGGACCTTCCGCCGTCACCACCTGCCGGACCATCTCTTTCAGGAACCCCAACGGCGCGTCCTGCAATTCCAGATGCGGAGGCGGCGGCTCCAGCACCGCTTCGACATACGCAACGCCCAACTCTGTCTCGACCAGCGGCGGCTTCGCAACAGGAACCGCAACCACCCCGGGCACTTCCGCTTCTTCTTCCGGCTCCGGTTCGACACGAGGCGCGGCAGCGAGCGCAGCCAGCAGCTTCGCGATCTGCTCCTCCGGCCTCTGGTACCAATCCGCGGTCCACAGCCGGTACAACTGCCATCCCTGACGTTCCAGCACCGCCTCGCGAAGCCGGTCGCGATCCCGGGCGCATTGTGCCCCGCGGTACTGCTCGCCGTCGATCTCGATGCCCATCAACACACGATCCGGATGCGCCCGGTCGATCACCGCGAGGTCCAGAAACAAACCCGCGAGTCCATACCGTTCGATCACCTCGTAGCCCGCCCCGCGAACCACATCGGCGACATCTTGCGCCACGCGAACCGGAACCTGTTGCTTACTCTCTGCCACCGGGCCAACACCATCGAGCACGCCGGTCTGCGCATACGTCAGGAACGTCCGCAGCGCCGCGACGCCTTTGCTGTTCACGCGGCTGGTATCGATCTCCGCCCCGGTAATCGAGGAAAACACCTCGCACCGCAGCTTCGCCCGCGAAATCAGGACGTTCAACCGCCGCTCGCCGCCCGGCAGATTCAGCGGTCCGAACCGCATGTGCAGCACGCCGTCCGCTTCCCGCGCCCGCCCGATCGAGATAAAGATGACGTCGCGCTCGTCGCCCTGCACGTTCTCGAGGTTCTTCACAAAGAACGGTTCACCAGACTCCGGCTGCTCGGCAAAAAACGCTTCGGCCCCAGGATTGGCCCGCCGCAGACGTTCCAGCTCTTCGAGGATCGCGTCCCGCTGGTTCACCGAAAACGCCGCTACTCCCAGCGACAGCTTCGGCGACGTCAACGCATGCCGCATCACCGCTTCGGCCACCGCCGCCGCCTCCACGCGATTCACCGCTGTCCCCGCCTCATAAACGGCGTTCGACACCAGATGGAACCGCAGGCCGCCCTTTGACCGCAGCGGACTCGGAATCAGGAACAGCCGATTCTCATAAAACTCGCGATTCGACACCGCAATCAGCGACTCGTGGCGGCTCCGGTAATGCCATCGCAGCATCCGTTCGGGGAACCCTCGCGCCCGGCACAAGCCAAGAATGCTATCCAAGTCCGCGACGCCCGTCTCTTCTAACTCTTCACTTCCGTCGCCGGTCAACTTCGCAAAGAACCGCGTCGGCGGCAACTGGCGATCGTCGCCCACGACAACGGCCTGCCGGCATCGCGCCACCGCGCCCAGCGCATCCACCGGCTCAATCTGCGACGCTTCGTCGATCACCAGCAGGTCGAACTCGATCGCCCCCGGTTCCAGAAACTGCGCCACCGACAGCGGACTCATCAGGAACACCGGCTTCAACGCCTGCAGCGCCGGACCCGCCTGCTTGATCAACTGCCGCAGCGGCAGATGCCGCCGCTTCTTCGCAGCCTCTTCCTTCAGGACCCCCATCGCCCCATTCCCAGGACCGCTATACCGCGGAATGTCGGCATAATGCTTGTGCAGCACCGCCGCACGATTCGCTTCGAGATACCGCGCATCCAGCGTTTGGAACTGATCGACATGCCGGTTGTGGGACTGTCCGTCGAACCTCGCCAGATCCGGTTCCGTTAACGCCATGATGCGCAGCAGCGCGATGTGGAACGCCTGCGCAAACCGGTCCAGCGCTTCGTCCGCCGAAACGCGTCCGTTCACCAGCCGGTCCACAAGCCCACCGAGGCCCAGTTCGATCGCCTGCTTTTCGAGCGCCGTGTACGCCGCCCAGCGATGCATGCCTTCGGGATCGGACACCCAGCGCCGTAGCTCCGCGCGAACCGCGTCGATCGGGTCCGACGTCAACGGGGCGCGCAACCGGTTGCCAATCAGGTGCAACGCCGCATGACTGTCCCGTACCGCGTCCAACTGCCGCACCGGCGTCGTCACCCAGGCGTTGATCCCCGGCCGTTCTGACGCCCAGCGGTGAATCCGCTCGAACCACGGCCAGTCGGACCGCTCGCCCTCCCACAATCTTCCAAACGCCGCGCGACCCAGTTCGTCGTGCTGATGGCCGAACTCCCGCCGAGCCTTCTGCGCGTCGATCAGCTTGTCCAGCAACGCCACGCGACTCTTCGCGTCCTCCGGCATCGACGCGACGTTCCGCAACAGCGACAGCATCTGGTTCTTCGCCGCGCGAAAATCCACCGACAGGAAGTTGAAGAACCCATCGCCCTGTTCGTGCAACTCATCGCGAACATCTTCGACGTCGTACTCCCAGGCCTTCGGCGCAAAGATCGCTTCCACCTCTTCGCGACCCTTGCCGACGACGAGCCCCTTCTGCACCAGTTCGCCGATCTCGCTCAACCGGTCCCGCCACACCGCCGCATCGGCCTCTTCGGGCAGCCCCGCATTGCGACGCAGGTGCGCCGCCGCTTCGACCGCCCCGTCCATGCTCGTTTCGCCGAACAAAGGCAGCGTCGCGAGCGTCGCCTCGGTTTCACGCAGCTTTTCGAGGAACAAATCGGCATCGCCGCGCAGCATCGCCTCGCCCGACGTGCCGTACCACGCATGCTTGTTCGGAACTCCGTTGACGCGAATCCAGTCCGCAATCTGCGCGATCAGTTCTTTGCGTCGAAGCCGTTCGGCGGGCGTCCATGTATCGGTACGATCGAGCGGAATGTCCATCGGCGTCAGGTTCCGCGTACGCCGCAGATGCGCCAGCACGCCCATGCATTCGTACGCGCTCAACCCCGCCGGTTGCACCGGTTGATGGAGCCGCCGGCAATGCCCGTTCAGCGTGTCGCGAACCGTCTGCAGCGCCGTCAGTTCCTGTGGCGTCGACGCTTCCGCCGCGGGACGCCCCAACTGCATCGTCCGCGCGACCTCCGCCAGCACCAGCCGCTTTTCCACCTTGTTGCTGTGCATCTCCAGGCAGATTCCGCCCAGCCCGATGCTATCGAGGCGCCGCTTCACGACATCGAGCGCGGCCATCTTTTCTGCCAGAAACAGAACCTTCTTGCCGTCCAGCACCGCGTTGGCGATGACATTGGCAATCGTTTGCGACTTGCCCGTCCCCGGCGGACCCTGAATCACCAGGTTCGCGCCGCGATTGGTTTCATACACCGCCAGCGTCTGCGAACCGTCGATGTCCACCACCGGGCGAACTTCGGACGCTTTCAGATATTCGTCGATGTTGGCGTCTTCGGGAATCCGCAGCGCCTGCGCGGCAATTCCACCAGCCAGCAGACCCGACACCAGCGGATGGCCGCCCAACCCTCGCCCCGGCCAGTTCGCCGGATCGAGGTCGCGATACATCAGGAATTTCGCGAACGAAAAGAAGCCCAGCAAAATCTCGTTGGGTAGCACCTGCCAGCCCGCGATGGGACGCACCGCTTCGGCGACGGCTTCAAAATACTCGTTCAGGTCGAACCCGTCCGCTTCCGGATCCGGGAACTCCGGCAACTTGATCTGGAACTCGGTTTCGAGCTTCGCCGCCAGCGTCAGGTTCCCGTCCGGCGACTCTGCCTGCCGCCACCGCAGTTGGAACCGCGACGCCGCCGAACTCCTGTGCAAGTTCACGGGAATCAGCGCGAGCG
>JAFDVT010000376.1 GCA_018268875.1 Acidobacteriota bacterium | reverse complement strand
CAGCCGCAGGTGGCGATTCTCGGCATCGGCACCGTCGAAAAGCAGCCGGTGGTGATCGACGACGCGATCGCGATCCGCTCCATCGCCTACCTCGCGCTGACGTTCGACCATCGCCTCATCGACGGCGCGCTGGCCGATCAGTTCGTGGGTAAGATCAAGCAGATCCTGGAGAACTGGTCCGAAGAAGTCCTGTAAGAAGAAGTCCTGTAAAGTTATTGCAGATTGCAATAAAAAATCGGCCGGGCGGCTCCTTTCGAGCTTCCCGGCCGTTTTTCTATTTCCCCCAGGTATCGTAGTAGGCGATGTGGCTGAGGTACCGCGGATCGAGCGGGAAATAGAACTTATGCGGCGCTTCCGGCACGATCAAGCCGTGTAACGTCAAATACTTAGCCGATTTGCCGAGGATCGGCATGGAAGGAAAATTTTCCACCAGAAAATCCGCGACGGTGGCGGCGGAATCAGTGAGCAGCACGCATTTGTACTTGCTGCGCTTCAATTTCTTGCTCGCGAGCACCAGCTTTCCCTGGATGCGCGAGGGGATCTGAAAATGTTGCGGGTACTCGGCTTTGTACTTCAACAAATCGCTGTCGCCGCTGATTTGGATGACGTCGGTGTTGATGTACGCCGTGCGAAGCGTAGGACCGGAAACGCTTTTGGCGCCGATCACGCGGGCGAGGTTCTTCATCAGTTCCGGGTTGTTGCCAATGTTGCAGGCGCGAATGGCCAGGTGCGAAATTTTCAGTTTCCGAATGGCCATGATGTCGTCGGTGAGCTTTTCCCATTCGGCGTCGCTTAGGCCCATGGCTGTCGACAGGGACTCGTCGAGCGAGGCCATGCGGCGCGCGAACTCGAGGCTCATCCAGTCCGAACCGGACTTGGCCGGAAACAGGCCCAGCGCGCGCCTCGCGCCGTGACAGCAAATGAGCACATCGTCGCCGGTTTGCACATTTCGTTTGATGGCGTCGATGAAGTTCAAAAAGCTGAACGGTTTGTAGTCCAGATAGCGAGCCCGTTTGATGGTGGCGCCGCGCCCGATGGCGTGGGTTTCATAGCGGGCATAGTAATCGGTAGCCCAGGGCAGACCGAGGGTTTCGTCGCCGTTGATGAAGCATTTTGCTCCCATAACCGTCACCTCCGAAAGCACAGCTTAGGGCAGATTCGGACGGGCTCGACATTTGTGAGAGCGAATTGAGATGGAATTGAGCCGGCGTTTAGAAGTCTTTTATAACGCGGCGTTTCCGGTGAGGCCGTAGGCTTTTTCGTACAGAGTGACGCGTTCGTTCAAGAACTCGCGGATGTTGGATTCGGGGCTGCCCGGTTCGAGTTCCGGCAGCGGGTCGGGGGGCGGCAGGATGCCGTAGCCGGCAGTGGTGGCGGCGTTGCAGGCGAACTCGGCGAGCAACGGCGAACCGTCGGTGACGCTGGGCTCGGCAATCGCGGGCGGAAGATTCCAAAGGATGGCCAGCCAACCGCCAGCCTGCACATGGTCGAACCCGAAGCGCTCGCGTTCGCGGGACACCAGGTCCTCGGCGCCATTGCTGTACAGCGCGGCGTATTGGTCTCGGAACGCCATCAGCATCCCGAGGCGGCCGATGTCGTGCAGCAAGCCATGGAGATACGCCTGGTCGGTATCCATGTTCAACTTCTGGGCATACACCGTAGCGGCCAGCGCGGTAGCCAGGTTATGACGCCAGAATTGCGCGAACACGGGCATTTTGGTGACGGGGCCGAGAAAGCTTCCGAGGCTGAGCGTAGCCACCAGGGCGGACACCCGTTCGACGCCTAGCAAAGCCACCGCCTGCATGACGCTCGAGACCGGGTAGCGGGAGCCGACCATCGCCGTATTGGCCAGGCGCAGGAGGCCTGTTGTGAGAGCCGCGTCCACCTGCAGGATCTCCGCAACCTCGCGGTAGCGAAGGTCTTCCTGCCCCAGCATGGTCATCAGGCGAACGGCCACCGGAGAAAACGCGGGCAACTGGGAAATGGACTTGGCCATGCCGCTGCCGTTCTTCCGCTTGCTGGCCGAGGAGCCAGCGCCCGACGCCGGCGACCGGCCCGATGTAGTTCCTAATCCCACCATGGGCGGACTTGCCGATGGCTCCTTTCCAAAAAGTACTTATCGGTGCGTCCAGGTTGTGTATTATGACGAAATGGCGTTTTCCGTAAAGTGCCCGTGCTGCGACGCGGAACTGCAAATCGACCCCGATTTGCGGGTGGTACTCACTCACAAACTTCCTGAAAAACCGAGGGAAATGGCGGACATCGAAACCGCGTTCGACCGGTTCAAGGGGGAAAAACAACGCCGGGACGATGCCTTTTCGAAGTCCGTCGAAGCGGAAAAGAACCGCATGAACGTGCTCGACCGCAAGTTCGACGAACTTCTCAAGCAGGCCAAGGACAGCCCGGCCGACGAGCGTCCCCCCAATCCCCTCGATTCTGATTAAGGATTCGGACTAAGGCTTGGGCGGGGCGCCGGTGAGGAACTCCACCAGCCAGGCGTCCACCCGGACGACCTGTTCCGGAACCGTGTTGTGCCCGGTTTCGAGAGCCAGCATCAGCTTTTTGGGGCCGGGAATCACGTTATAGGCCGAATACATCGACGTCGGCGGGCAGGTTTCATCGTTGAAGCCCCAGGTGTAGAAACCGGGTACCTTCACACGGCGGGCGAAGTTGACGACGTCGTAGTACTTGGTCGTCTCAATCTTTGCCGGGGTGCGTTGCGACATGGGTCCGTCGACGGCGCGAAACATGTGCGGCCATCCTCCGGCGCGGTTGTGCAGGTAGCCGGTGACGTCGGACAAGGCCGGGTAATACGCGGCCAAGCCCTTCACCCGGGGGTCGAGCGCGGCGGTGATGATCGAAAGTGCGCCGCCCTGGCTGCCGCCGGTGACCGCCAGATTGTTGCCGTCCCACTTGGGATGGCTGACCAGAAAATCGTTGGCGCGAACGCAACCGAGATAGACACGGCGGAAGTAGTAACGGTCGCGGCTATCGAGGTTGAAGGCGTTGTAGCCGGAAAGGGCGCCGGCGCCGAGCGAATCGTACACGGACTGGTCCATGGTCACGGGGATGCCGTGGATGCCGACCTGCAGGGTAATGATGCCGTTGGCGGCCATGGCGGCGAGGCCGCGGTACGGTCGAACGCCCGCGCCAGGAACGGCGAGCAGAGCGGGGTACTTACCGGGAGCCTTGGGTTCGCACAACACGCCGTAAAAACGCGACGGCACGGTGGTGGCGGTGCCGACGTTCTGCAAATTGAGGTGGAAGCAGTCGACCTTGGAATTGCCGTACTCAGGTAGCGGGATCAACCTGGCGTCGATCGGGACCTTTGCGAGCGCCGCCTTGCCAT
Organism: Acidobacteriota bacterium; assembly: GCA_018268875.1. GTDB lineage: Bacteria > Acidobacteriota > Terriglobia > Bryobacterales > Bryobacteraceae > F-183. The sequence goes on along the minus strand of JAFDVT010000376.1, from coordinate 91 downwards.
CCGCCCAAAACTGATCGAAGTCGGCGGCATCCTGCTGGGTGGGAACAATGTTTTCGGGCCGGAACGCGGCGGTGGCGAGTCCGCGGTAGGT
>JAFDVT010000375.1 GCA_018268875.1 Acidobacteriota bacterium | reverse complement strand
CGCGCGGTCGGAAAGCTGAACTGGGAAGAGATCCATCAGCTTGCCGAGGGCAGCTACAAGCTCGTCCAACAAAAGCGTCGCAGTATTTAAACCTACCGAACCAGTTTGAGAGCGAGGCGGAACAGAGTTTCAAAGTCCGCCTCGGTCCCCGCTTCCGTGCGAGCTTTGAGCACGGCGGACTCCGCGTTCGGCCGTGTCGAACCGAAGTTCACCAGCGCGCTCAGAACATCCTCTTCCGCCGCGTTGAAGTTGGACTTCCGCGATGACGGATGCGACGAGGTTTGCGTGGTAGGAGCCAACGCCGAAAGCAGTTCCAGCTTGTCTTTCAATTCCAGGACCACCCGTTCGGCGGTTTTTTTTCCCACGCCGGGAATCTTGACCAGAACCTCCAACTGATTGCCGCGAATGGCGCCGACCAGTTCGCCAATGGGGAGTCCGCTCAGGATCGTGATCGCGAGCTTGGGTCCGATGCCCGACACACCGGTCAATTTTTCGAACATCAGCTTTTCATTCTGCGTGGCAAAGCCGAAGAGCGAGATCGCGTCCTCGCGAACATGGGTGTGCACACGCACCTGCGCCTCCGCTCCGACAGCGCCCAAAGCGGTGAACGTCGAGACGGGGATGGTGACGTCGTAGCCGACGCCGCCGACGTCCACGATGAGCTGGTTCGGATGTTTTTCGAGCAGGACGCCACGAAGAAAAGCGATCATATGGATTCAGGATGTCACGTCGAAGGTTTTTTGTGGATGAGGTCCGGGATGGACAGGCGTCGATCGCCGGTGAAGAAGCCAAACATCTAACCCGCGTTCTGCGGGTGGAAAAAGGCGAACGGTACGAGCTGTCGGATAACGAAAACGTCTACCTGGGCGAGGTCAGCCTGGCGCACAAGGGCGAGGTCGTGTTCGACATCGTGGAGGAACTGCCGCGCAAACCGGCGTTGGTTCCGGTGACGCTGGCGGTGGCGCTGTTCAAGTTCGATCATCTGGAATGGTTGATCGAGAAAGCGACGGAGCTCGGGGTGTCGCGCATCGTGCCGGTGGTGGCCGTGCGCAGCGAACGCGGCCTCGATCAGGCGGCGCCGAAGCGCATCGAGCGTTGGCGAAGGATCGCGCTCGAGGCCAGCCAGCAGTGCCGCCGGGATACGCTGCCGGAGATTGAGTTACCGGTGAAGTTGCCAGAACTGTTCCAGTTGGATGCGCCGCTGCGTCTGTTGTTGGACGAAGAGGCGATACCCGAAGCGTCGATGTTCGAGGCGGTTCCCGCGGGCGGGGCGAGCGAAATCATCCTGGCGTTGGGTCCGGAAGGCGGTTGGACGCCGGGTGAACGCGAACAGTTCGTCGCGGCGGGCTGGAAGAAGGTTTCGCTGGGGAGCCTGATTTTGCGGGCGGAAACGGCGGGGATCGCGGCTTTGTCGGTGTTGCGGGCCGTGTTGCAGAGCCGGCAAAAATAAAAAGGTTCCAAGTGACCTTTGTGGGACAGCGTCTGGTTTCCCTGCCGGCATGCACGGCACGAAACACGGCAGAAGGCGCGTGTGCCGCTTTCGGATCTGGCTCACGTCCGGGACGTTGTTACGACCCTTCCATTTCCAGCTGCCCCCGCAGGGACGCCTACGCCAGAACCGTTCGACGGTCCTTTCACCTTCCGGAGCTGAATGCGTCTGACGGCCTTTCACTCGCCTGCAACGGTTCAGTTTTTGCAAACCACCCCGCGGCAAGGTCCACATTCCCGGCCTACCAATTCGCGTTCACCGCCAGCCGATACTGCCACCCGTTCGGCGCATCGAATCGAAACCCGACGAACCCGTTGAGGCTCTCTACACTGGCGGCTCGAATGTTGTCCTCACGCTTCCTCTCCCCTCCAGGCTTGTTGCAGGGGAACCCTCCTGCGTCTGCCTTCGGGATCGTAGAGCCCGGCGGATCCTCAACATTCGAAGCCCGTCTTCACGAGTTGCCCGATTTCCTATCGCTCCCCGGCTGTCTGTGTTTTGGGTGACCGCCGGATCATCGTTCCAGGTTCGCTGGCGCTTCGCTTGACTTGCTGTTCCAAATCAACCTCTTGGAACCTGACATCACTATGCGCCTGTCGCTGCGCGTGGTCAAGTAAAAAATGCGTTTCTAACAGCGCAAATATCTGTATTGTTTTGAATCAGTTCCGCAAAGGAAGAGTTGCGGGAAGTGTGTATAAAACAGGCTAGCGGCGAACTGTTTCGGCGTTTTCCCGGGACACCCGGTCGGCCGAATCGTGGTCGGCGGGGGGCGGAGGCGGGAGCGTCTTGCGCTGGCGTTCCGCGGCGGCAAGCGCAAGGCTCCGCTGCTTATGTTTTCGCCAGGAAAAGCGTTCGCCGCGCGGCAGGAAGCTGGCAAAGTTGCAGCGGCAGGTTTCGCAACGCAACGGTTGGGCTCCCAGTCCAAGCTTGAACTTGGTCCAGAACGGCACGATGTAATGTTCCAGATTCCAGCGGCTGAGATCGGTACGAAGGCAACGAGGGCAATGGGCGTAACGGAACAGCTTACTGCTCCACACGTTGGCCTCGAACCGGCGGCGGCATGACCCACAACGAACAGGGTAGTAGCCGAACAACCCACGGAGAGTCTCTCCCACGTTCCTGCGGTGTGAGAACCGCAGATCCCGCGAGCCGCAATCTGGGCAACGCGATGCCATTTCCTAAGATTTTACAACAACTTCGGTCCTTTCGAACCGCAATTGCCGTACTAAAGTTACTAGTTCTACTACCGTCCGAAGATGAAACGCGCGCGGCGAGGATCGGCGCCGCCGTGTAACACTCCATCTTTCTTCAGGATAAGGGTAGGTGCTGAGCCGTTGGTCCAGTCGCCGGGTACTACTACCTTGTGGCCCATAGCCTCTAAAGCACCGATAAAAATCGGAGGAATTCGCGATTCCAGATTCACCTTTCCGGGAATGAATTCGTGAAAAGCGAAAGACGCGTAAAAATGCTCCGTCTGAAAACGAGGCGCCTCGACGGCTTCCTGGGGCGACATCCCGAATTCGATGACGTTCAGCAGGACCTGCAGCATCGCCTGATCCTGGTTGTCGCCGCCCGGCGTGGACATCGCGAACACGAACTCGCCGTCGCGCGTCACCATCGTCGGACTCAGCGTCACGCGGGGGCGTTTGCCCGGCGCCAACTGGTTGGGATGCCCCGGCGTACCGACGAAAGACTGCAATCGGGAGGAGACGGGAATTCCCGTATCCCCGGCGATGACCGAAGGCAGCCAGGCGCCGGACGGGGTAGCGGAAAAAGCGTTGCCTTTCGAGTCCACGACGTTGACGCAGGTGGTGTCGTGGATGGGCGCCTCCTGCACAGGGGACGGTATGATGGCGGCGGACTGGTTGCCGCCAGGGACGACGCCGGGCCGGCTTTCCATCGAGGCTCGCTTGGGGTCAATCAGCTTGCGGCGTTCGGCGGCGTAGTCCTTGGAAAGGAGCGCGGCCTCCGGAATCTTGCTGAATTTGGGGTCGCCATAGTACTGGTCGCGATCGGCGAACGCGAGTTTGACGGCTTCGATCACGGTATGCAGATATTCGGGCGAATTGTGGCCCATTTTCTTGAGGTCGTAGCCTTCGAGGATGTTCAAGGCCTGCAGCATCACGGGGCCTTGCGTCCAGAACCCGGGCTTGTGGATCTCATAGCCTCGAAAGGTCACCGAGCGAGGCTGGTCAACCTCGGCGCGGTAGCCGGCGAGGTCGTCGAGCGTGATGAGGCCGCCGTTGGCCTCAGAATATGCCGCGAATTTCCTGGCGATGTCGCCTTTGGACATGAGCGCTCGAACGGCGGCGATCTTCT
>JAFDVT010000374.1 GCA_018268875.1 Acidobacteriota bacterium | reverse complement strand
TACGCCCGCCATCCAGAATGCGCAGCGCGTCGACAAAGCCCTCGCCGGGCTTGCCCAGCATCTGCTCCGCGCCGACGTGGCAGTTCTCAAAAATCATCTCGCCCGTGTCCGAGGCGCGCATCCCCAGCTTGTCTTCCTTCTTGCCGGAACGCACGCCGGGCATGCCTTTTTCGAGGATGAATGCCGACACCCCGTGCGATTGCGCCGCGCGATCGGTCACCGCCATGGCCACTCCAACGTCGGCATAGTGGACATTGGTTGTGAAGGTCTTCGCACCGTTCAAAATCCAGCCGCCATCGGGCGCCGCCACCGCTTGCGACCTCGTGCCGCCGGCATCAGAGCCGGCTTCGGGTTCCGTCAGCGACCAACAGCCGATCCATTCGCCCGTGGCCAGTTTCGGAAGGTATTTTTGCTTCTGTTCCTCGGTTCCGGCGAGGTAGATGTGGTTACTGCAAAGCGAATTGTGCGCGGCGACAATCAGTGCCACCGATGGGTCAACGCGCGCCAGTTCCTCAATCAGGATGGCGTACTCGATGTAGCCAAAATCCGAGCCGTTGTACTTTTCCGGAAAGATCGCGCCCAGGTAGCCAAGCGACCCAAGCTTCTTGACGGTTTCGAGCGGGAAGATACTCTTTTCGTCCCATTCGCGCACGTGCGGCTTGATCTCGGCTTCGGCAAACTCGCGTACCGCGCGGCGAAGCTGCAATTGTTCCGCACTATGCTCGAAAGTCACGCTAGGAAACTTCTTCCTTTTCGGGATCCCAGCGCAGCGTACGGCCTTGCCGATAGCTATCGACGGCCATGCGGCAGGCGATCGACACGCGATAGCCGACATCGAACGGGCAATTCGGCTTGACGCTCGAACTGCGCATCGCATCGATAAAATTCTGCATGTGCGCGATCGCCGGAGCGGTATTCCTGCCGGTGATTTCCACCCCGTCGGGACGGTTCACCTTCTGCGGCTGATACCGGATCTGCGGACCTTTGGCAATGGTGCCGTCCGTGCCCAGCACGTGCTCGGTGATGCCAAGCTGATTGTTCCCGAAACCCGACACCCAGCTAAACAACATCTCTTCGCTATGCTGCATGGCAACGTTCATCGTGTCGGGAACCTCGCGGCCGTCCTTCCACAGGAAGACGCCGCCGGTCATGGTCACCGAAGTGGGAACCTTCAGGTCCAGAACCTTGTACCAGAAGGAAAGCTGGTGGCACATGTTCTCGTACACGTTGCCGCCGGAATAATCGAAGAAGAATCGCCAGTTGATGAACCGGTTCGCGTCGAAGTCATGCTTTGGCGCTTCGCCCTGAAAGCTCTGCCACAGCACGTTTTCCGGGTTCATATCCGGGTACACCGGGCGGCTCCATTGCGGCTTTCCATGGGGCGTATTGCGGAACATGTTGGCCGCAATCGCCGTGATCTTGCCGACCTTGCCGTCCTTCAGGAAATCCACCGCGTCGGCCACCTGTCCGCTCGAACAGCTTTGATGCCCGATCTGCACCACGTGCTTGCCGCCGTCCGCCTGAAACGCCTTGCGCATGCGCTTGGCATGGTCGACGGTAAAGGCCATCGTCTTTTCCTGGTACACATGCTTGCCAGCGCCCAGCGTGTTGACGAAGTGTTCGCAATGCAGGTGCTGCGGGGTCGCGATGATCACCGCGTCGATGGATTTGTCATCCAATAGCCGCCGGTGATCCATGTACGTCTGCGCATTCGGAGCAATGCGCTTCGCCGCTTCCAGGCGCCGCGTGTACACGTCGGCAAACGCCACCATTTCCACGCCCGGAATCGACATCGCCTGATGTACCAGTTCCGTACCGCGGTCGCCGATGCCGATAATTCCCAACCGGATCTTATCGTTGGCGCCCATGGCCGGCCCAGCGGCGGAAACGGCTCCGGCGATGCCGGTGACTTTACCCAAAAAATTACGGCGAGTGTCCATAAAAAGCGTTTTCAGTGTATCAGGGAGCCACTGTCTGCTTGAATAGACGTTCGAACTAGAACTGCGGGGTACGCCGGAACCGGCTCAGGAACGCCATCACTTCGCCGGTCGCCGAAGGTCCCCACACCGGCGCGCTCCCCGCGCGTTGACCTTTTATGTCCACCTGCACGACCTCGGCGCCGTCGCGGCAGGATTTGACGGACCGCTGGATAATCTGCCGCACTGCCTCGCGTTCCTCCACCACCGGCTCACCCTGGCATCCGTTCTGTTTTCGCCAGAAGTCGAACGCATTGCCGCCGATCAACATGGCGGGAACAGCCTCTTTCGCCCCTTTGCAGTTCGCGTCCAGCCCGGCCGGCATCTGCGCGCCGATGGATGCAATCGCCGCGACCTTCGTGTTCAACAGACAGCCCAACTGCTGCGCGAACGCCCCACCGGCACCCGCGCCCGCCAGGTAAACCCTGGTGCGATCGAGCGCCTTGTCCTGCTTCAGCAATTCGTCGATCAGCGCAGCGATGAACGCCGTGTCAGCCTGGCCCCACGAGCCACCGGCATTCGCGTTTTCGGGATACACCACAAGTTCTTTGCGTTCGCCAGGCTTCTGCCACAGGGCGGACATCCGCAGCATCGCATCGGGATTGGTACTCGCCGCGTGAAACACCATCACCATCGGGATGGCCGCTTCGCGCGTCGCCGGTTGGACGAGCGTGTACGCCCGCTCCACGCCGTCGATCATCAACGTCTTGCGTTCGCGCAGTTCTTCCATGCGCTGGCGCATTCGTTCCCGCGCCTTGGCACGCGGCGGTTGCGCAGTGGCAGCCACCGTGGCGAACAGTAACGCGATCGCTAGCCAACAACGGCAATACATTCGATTTCCACCTTCACATCACGAGGTAGCCTCGCCACCTCCACCGTGGCGCGGGCAGGCGGAGTGTCATTGAAATACTTCGCGTACACTTCGTTCATCAGCGTGAACTCGCCCATGTCCTTCAGGAACACCGTGGTTTTCAGAACCTGACCGAGCGAACTGCCAGCCGCTTCGAGCACCGCCTTCAGGTTCTCCAAGACTCGCACCGTCTGTTCCGCGATGCCGCCTTCCACAACCTGCATCGTCGCCGGATCGAGCGGAATCTGCCCGCTCAGATAGACAAGCCCGTTGTACACCACAGCCTGCGTGTACGGACCAATCGCCTTGGGCGCCTGATCCGTGGCGATCACGTGTTTGTTGGTAGCCATTATGAAGGCCAGCGTAACGTACCCGTAAGTTCCCGCACAGCGCCAATTCGTTCCTGGCGGCAGAATGCGGTCAGTTCGCGAGCGATCCTCACCGTCGCTTGCGGATCCCAGAACGACGCGGTGCCGACCTCCACCGCGCTCGCCCCGGCGACCAGAAACTCCGCCGCGTCCTCGCCGGTCGCGATGCCGCCCAGCCCAATCACCGGTATTCGTACCGCCTTTGCCGCCTCGTAAACAAGCCGTAGCGCGATCGGCTTGATCGCCGGACCGGACAGTCCGCCGAACCCTGCGCCGATCCTGGGCCGTCGCGATCGCGCGTCTACCGCCAACGACACAAACGTGTTCACCAGCGACAACGCGTCGGCGCCAGCCGCTTCGGC
>JAFDVT010000373.1 GCA_018268875.1 Acidobacteriota bacterium | reverse complement strand
GGTGATTTTGGATCATGTCGCGGAGGGCGCCGGATTCCTGGTAATACGCGCCGCGGCCTTCTACGCCGATGGATTCGGCGGCGGTAATCTGCACGTGATCAATATAGCGGCGGTTCCAGACCGGATCAAAGATCCCGTTGCCGAAGCGGAAGGCCAGAATGTTCTGAACGGTTTCCTTGCCCAGGTAATGGTCAATGCGGTAGACGCTCGATTCCGGAAAAACTTTCTGGATGTTGTCGTTCAGCGTCTTCGCGGTGGTGAGGCTATGGCCGAAGGGTTTTTCGACGACGAGGCGCGTCCAGCCGGCGCCTTTATTGATGCCCGCTTTGCCAAGGCCTTCCACGATGGGTTCGTAGTAGCTGGGTTGCGTCGAAAGATAGAAGAGCGTGTTGCCCTGCGTTTGGAAGGTGTCGCCGACTTCTTTGAGCTTGGCGCCCAACTGGTCGTAGAGGCTCGGTTGGCTGATGTCGCCTGGGAGATAGAACAGCTTTTTGGAGAAGTCTTCCCAAAGCGTCTCGTCGAAGGGGGAATCTTCCAAAAACGTTTCTACGCTTTCGCGCATTTTGGCCCGGAAATCGTCGTCGCTCATCGCGGTGCGCGAATTGCCGATCACCGCAAAGCTGGGTGAAAGGCGGCGTTCGTAGGCCAGACGGTACAGCGCGGGAATCAGCTTGCGCTTGGTGAGGTCTCCGTTGGCTCCGAAAATCACGACCGCGCAGGGAGGAACCCGCCGCTCAAAACGCAGCGGATCCTGAAGGAGGTTGGCTTCAGCCATGAATTTCAAGTTAGCAGACGGCGATGTTCCGGATCAGTGAGGAATCGCGCGGCGTCGCGTTCACCCATGGCGATCCATTCTTCGACACGGCCGCGGTTCCACTGCAACGCTCGGCTGGGACGGAAGCTGATGCGTTTGGCAGGCCGCAGTTGCAAGGCTCCGGACACTTTTCCGAAGCCTCCCCAACTGAGGCAGTTGATGCCGAGGATTTGCGCGGCGCCCATGTCACGCGCGGCAAACAGAGGTAACGGATCGAGCAGGCCGCCATCGGCGTAACGGACTCCACCGATCAAGGGAAGGTCGAAGACCACGGGGATCGCGCAGGAGGCTGCCAGATGTTGCCAGGTGACGTCGCCGTCTTCCACCACCACGGAGCGAAAGAGGTTCGGAAAGCGGCGCAGCACGATGCCGACGCGCATTTGACGGTGGCCTTCGTCACACATGCGGCGCATGGTGTGGTGGGCATAGCCGGGGTCCAGAATGCCAAGATGCCAACGGGAAGGGAAGCGGAAGATAGGCCGCTCCATGCCGCTTTCGTGGAGCCAGTGATGTTCGAGATCTTGCGGGGAAGCGCCGCAGGCAACCATCCACGCGTTGAGAGAGCCGATGGAGGCTCCGATAACCATGTCGGGCTGGAAGTGCTGCGACAGGACCTTCCACGCACCGACCTGATAGGCGCCGAACATGCCGCCGCCGGAGAATACTAACGCTTTCACCTTCTACAATAAGTATAGATTCCGCAAATGGTATTGCTGCTTCCATCCATTCAAGCGCTAGTCGGTTCCGGCGACCGGTTGATGCCGCTTGTCGCCAGGGGAAGCGCGGGTCGCGACATCGATCCGGCAATCTTTGCGGACTGCCGCCATCCGGCGGGCGCGCTGGCTGGCGCTTATACGTACTTTTCCGATTTTGAAAACGCGCACAAAGTCGCGCAGGACGATCCTTCCGTCGAAGGTTCGTACTGGCATGGCATTCTGCACCGGCAGGAACCCGATGCGTTCAACGCGGGGTACTGGTTCCGGCGCGTGGGCCGCGGCCATCCGATCTTTCCGGCGCTTGCCGAAGCGGCCGCGGAGATTGCCGCCGAGTACCCGTCGTGCGGGTTTCGCGCGTCTGGCAACTACTGGGATCCGCTGGCGTTTGTCGAGTTCTGCGAGACGGCGCGGCGCAAGCCAGGAACGGACATCGAGCGGGCGGCGCTTGCGATTCAGCTTGCGGAATGGCGGTTGTTGTTCGGGTACTGTGCCGAGGCGAAGGACATAAACATTTGAAGCGAATTCTGGGTGTGCTTGCGCTGCTGCTTGTGGCGGCGGGCGTATGGTGGTCGATCGAATGGCGGAATGCTCCGCCGGTGTTGGAATTTTCGAAGACCACGCGGGAAACGATTGTCGATCAGCTTTCGACCAACGGAAAAATCGAACCCGTGCAGTGGGAGGCGGCGCGCAACGAGAGCGCCGGAGTGGTTCGGCAGGTGCATGTCCGCAAGGGGCAGCTTGTGAAGAAGGGCGACGCGCTGATCGAGATCGAAACGCGGGAGGCGAAGGCCGCGGTGGAAGCGGCGAATGCTCGCATTGCGCAGGTTCGCGCGGAACTGGACACGATCGGACGTGGCGGTCGCGCGGCGGAATTGTCGTCGATCGACAGTTCGCTGGGTACGGCGCGGCAGGAATTGGCGACGGCACAGCGCGAGGCCGCGGAGTTGGAACGTCTGGTCGCAAAGCAGGCGGCGACGCCGTATGAGCTGACGGTAGCGAAGCAGCGGGTGGACGCCGCGCGGACCGCGGTACAGGGATTGGAATCGCGGCGAGGTTCGTTGGTTGGGGCGGCAGACCGCTCGTCCGCGGAGGCCCGGTTGCGCGAGGCCGAATCGTCGAAAAAGCTGGCGGAACAGCAGGTGGCGTTGGGCACGGTTCGCGCGCCGATGGCGGGTGTTGTGTACCAGGTGGATGTTCGCGCGGGAGACTACATCGCGCCGGGCACGTTGGTGGCGTCGGTCGGCAAGGTGGAACAGGTTCGCGCGCTGATCTACGTCGATGAGCCGGAATTGGGCCGTGTTGGCGAGGGCAAGCCGGTTACGGTGACGTGGGATGCGCTACCGGGCCGCGAATGGAAGGGCACGGTACAGAAGGTTCCGACCGTGATTACGGCCTTGGGTTCGCGCCAGGTGGGCGAGGTCGAGTGCGTGATCGAAAACCCCGATCAGGACCTGCTGCCGGGGTCGAACATCAACGCGTTTATCCAGGCGGCTGTGGTTCCGAACGCGGTGGCGGTGTCGAAGGCGGCGCTGCGTCGCGAAAACAACGAGACAGGCGTATACGCGCTGCGGGCCGACGGGAAGACGATCGAATGGCGTCCGGTAAAGCTGGGTGTGTCGAGCCTGGTTCGCGCGCAGGTGATCTCGGGCCTCAAGGATGGAGAGGCGGTGGCGATGCCGACCGATCGTCCCCTGAAGACGGGGATGGAAGTCGCGGTGGAGTACCGCTAGCGCGCGGTGATCCACTCGTAGTTCGGCGGGCGGAACAGCATCAGGCTGTCGCCCTGCGCGCCTAGCAGGATCTTCGGTTCCGACGTCGGTTCGCCGAGCTTGCGCCAGGTGTTCTGCAAGACGTCCCAACGCAGCAGG
>JAFDVT010000372.1 GCA_018268875.1 Acidobacteriota bacterium | reverse complement strand
GATTCGCCGCATTCTCGAAAACATCATGGTGTCGATTCCGATCGGCGCGCTGCTGTTCATTCCGGTGGCATTTGCCGGGGTCGACGACCTCTACAAGTGGGCCCGGCCGGAAGCGCTCTCCGATGCGCTGATCCAGACCAAGAAAGCTTTCCTGAACGTCGGCGGCTTCCGTCTCCGCGCCGGTATTCTTTTCGCGCTGTGGTCGATCTGGGCATTTGCGATCTGGACGTCCTCCACCAAGCAGGACAAGACAAAGTCCATCGAACAGATGAAGACGTCGTCCCGGTGGTCGGCTCCCGGCTTGCTGCTGGTCTGTCTCACGGGATGTCTCGCGGCGTTTGAATGGATCATGTCGCTCGACCCGCACTGGTATTCGACGATCTTCGGTCTGTACTGCCTGGCCGGCGGCTGCGTCGCCATGTGGGCGCTCGTTACGCTGATCGCTCTTGGGTTCCGTTCGAATGGGGTGCTTGCCCACACGATCACGGTTGAGCACTATCATGACCTCGGCAAGTGGATGTTCGCGCTCAGTGTCTTCTGGACGTACCTCGCGGCGTCGCAATATCTGCTCATCTGGTACGCCAGCATTCCGGAAGAAACGATCTATTTCAAGGAACGCATGGAAGGTTCGTGGGGCTGGGTGAGCGTGTTGCTCCCGGTCGGCCGCTTCGCGGTGCCGTTCGCGCTGCTGGTGAGCCGCGCCGCCAAACGGAATTTCACCATGTTGCGTATCTCCGCCATCTGGATTCTGTTCATGGAGTTTGTGGACATGTACTGGATGATCATGCCGAACTTCCACGAATACGCGCACGGTTTCCAGCTGCATTGGCTCGATCTTGCCACCCTTGGCGCCGTGTTCAGCGTCTACGGTCTGGTTTTCTGGAGCCGCTTCAAGTCCAATTCCCTGGTGGTTGAGGGCGATCTGCGGTTCGAACAGGGTCTACATTTCCATCAGGTGTAAGGCCATAGGAATTCACGAAAATGAGCGATCATCAACCAGTTGTTGAGCCGGGTAATGAGGGGTTTGACGCCACCGAAGTCGATGCGGTCACCGCGTCCATGTTCGGCGGTGTGATCATCCTCATCATCATCGCCGTGTTCATCGGTATCACGCTGTTCTGGGACAAGTTCCTGGTGGGACGCTATCGCACGGTTGTCGAAGCGGCTCCCAACCAGCAGCTGGACGACCTCCACAAGACCGAAGCGCGCCTGCTCAACGGCTATTCCTACGTCGACAAGGCCAAAGGCCAGGTTCGCATCCCGATTGACCGCGCCATGCAATTGCTGCTCGACGAAGTCAAGGCGGGCAAAGCGCCGTACAACAACAAGGATTCGGTGAAAACCCCGGATCCGGCCGAAGCGACCGCTGCCGCTGCTACACCCGCTGCCGGTGCTGCTGCCGCCGCCGCTCCATCCGCTGCAACTCCCGCGCCGGCACCGGCGCATTAAGCACGCAACCCCAGACGCCGCCTCAAGAAAGGAGACCCGAAACCGATGACGACGCGTACCATGTTCTTTCTTCCTGCTTTCCTGGTAGCTTCGGCAGCCGCACTCTATGCGGACGCCGGCGGCAGCCAGCATCCGCCGCTCAAGGCGCAGGGTCTCGAAATCGACGAGAACGTCAACCGCTCGATCGACCTCAACCTGTCGTTTCTTGCCGAGGATGGCACCGAGCACAAGCTTGCGGAATATTTCCGCAAGGGCCGCCCGGTGGTTCTCAACCTGGTCTATTATTCCTGCCCCAGCCTGTGCAACATGGTCTTGAATGGCCAAGTGCAGGCGATGAAGGGCCTTGAAACCTGGACGCCCGGCAACGAATACGACATCGTCACCATCAGCATCGACCCGCGCGAAACCCCGGCCGACGCCGCGGAAAAGCGCAAGACCTACGTCGACAAAGGCTTTGGACGCCCAGCCCCCGGTTGGCACTTCCTGGTGGACACCAAGGGCCACGTCCGGCAGCTCGCCGCGCAAATGGGTTACAAATACCGGTTCGACGAGCAGCGCAATCAGTATGTGCACGCCGCCGCGATCATGGTGTTGACGCCCGAAGGCAAAATCGCCCGCTACCTGTACGGCACCCGCTTCACCGCGTTCAACTTCAAAATGGCGATCACCGAGGCCCGCGAAGGCAAAGGCCGTTTCAGCCTCGAAAAAGCGCTATTGCTGTGCTATCAATACGACCCCAACGCCAAGGGCTACGTGGTTCTGGCGGAAAACCTCATGCGAGGCGGGGCGCTAATTACGATTCTGGTTCTGAGCGCCATGCTGTGGCGCTTCTGGCTTTGGGAAAAGAAACGCGGCAAGGATCATCCGAGTCCGTTTACCTCGCATCCCGCGGCTCGATAATGAAGTGAGATTTTCATCATCCTATGGAATGGCTTAGAGCTTTCATGTTGCCCGAACAGGGCTCCCAGCACGCCCGGCACGTGGACACGCTGTTCATGGCGCTGTTCTGGCTCAATGTGTTCTTCTTTGTGCTGGTCGCCGGGCTCGCCATCTATTGCGTGTACGCGTTCAAGCGCCGCGAAGGTGTCAAAACCCCGCATATCACGCATAACCTGGCGCTCGAACTGATCTGGAGCGTCATCCCCACGATGCTTGTCATCGGCGTCTTTTTCTGGGGCGCGGCCGGCTTCCTCGATTACTCGGTGGCGCCGGGCAACTCGCTCGAAATCGCGGTCACCGCTAAGAAATGGAACTGGACCTTCACCATGCCCGACGGCTCGGTCTACGGCAAGAACATCCAGATCCCGGTCAATACCAACGTCAAGTTCGTCATGACTTCCATGGACGTTCTGCACGACTTCTACGTCCCGGCGATGCGCGTCAAGCACGACGTGCTCCCCAACCGGTACACCGAAGTCTGGTTCAACGCCGAAAAGGAAGGCACGTATCATCTGGCTTGCGCCGAATACTGCGGCAAGAGCCACTCCGACATGTTCGGATCGATCAAGGCCGTGCAGCCGGCCGAGTACGAAAAATGGCTCGTTGACGGTCCGCCGGAATGGGCCACAATGAAGCCGGAAGAACTCGGCAAGATTGCTTACGAGGCCTACGGCTGCAACACCTGTCACTCCGTCGACGGTACCAAGAACACCGGTCCCACCTGGAAGGGACTGTATGGCAAAACCGAAAAGTTCTCCGACGGCACGACGACAGTGGTCGACGAAGCGTATATCAAAGAATCGATCAATATCCCGGGCAAGAAAGTGGTTTCGGGATATGAAAACCAAATGCCGGCGTTTGAGGGGCAGATCAAGCCGAAGCTGTTCGAAGGCCTGATCGCCTACATCAAGTCGCTAAAGTAAAGAATACGGGAGGAAGAGGAAACCATGGCTGATATATTAACTTCCCCGCACGCCGGCGCAGACGTTCACCACGGCAAAGAAATCGACTATATCGAGGCCAAAAAAGGTATCTGGTCCTGGATGTCGACGGTGGACCACAAGCGCCTGGGCTTAATGTACTTCTGGGCGGTTGTCGCCAACTTCATCGTGGGCGGCATCTTCGCGCTCCTGGTCCGCATCACGTTGCTGACCGGAAATCACGGCGATAACTACTTCATCAACGCGGAAACCTACAACCGGTTCTTCACGCTGCACGGCATCGTGATGGTGTTCCTGGTGATCATCCCGTCGGTGCCCGCCGCGCTCGGCAACTTCGTCTTGCCGCTTATGCTGGGGGCCAAAGACGTGGCGTTCCCCAGGATGAACCTCGCCAGCTTCTGGATCTATATCGTCGGCTGGACCATGGCGATCACCGCCATCTGCCTCGGCATGGTGGACACCGGCTGGACGTTCTACACGCCCTATAGCTCCACCACCAACGGCCCGGTGAGCCTCATGGCGCTGGCCGCGTTTACCCTCGGCTTTTCGTCCATCTTTACCGGCATTAACTTCATCGCGACGGTGCACAAGCTTCGCGCGCCCGGCATGGGCTGGTTCGACATGCCGCTGTTCGTCTGGAGCATTTATTCCACCTCGCTGATCCAGGTTCTCGCTACCCCGGTCGTCGGCATCACGCTCGTGCTGCTGACCATCGAACGCGCCTGGGGCATCGGTGTGTTTGACGCCTCCAAAGGCGGCGACCCCGTGCTCTTCCAGCACTTCTTCTGGTTCTATTCGCACCCGGCCGTGTACATCATGATTCTGCCGGGCATGGCCATCATCTCGGAAATCATTCCGACCTTCTCGGCCAAGACGATGTTCGGCTACAAAGCCGTCGCGTACTCCTCGGTGGCCATCGCGCTCATCGGCTTCCTGGTGTGGGGACACCACATGTTCCCGAGCGGCCAGAGCCAGCTTGCCAGCCTCGTCTTCTCGTTCCTGACGTTCCTGGTCGCGATCCCGTCGGGCATCAAGGTGTTCAACTGGCTCGCCACGATGTGGCGCGGCAACATCGCGATGGATACCCCGATGGTGTGGGCCGTCAGCTTCCTGCTGCTGTTCACCATCGGCGGCCTCACCGGCATCTTCCTCGGTTCGCTTTCGACCGACATCCACCTGCACGACACCTACTTTGTCGTCGCTCACTTCCACTATGTGATGATGGGCGGCACGATCACGGCGTTCCTGGGTGGCGTCCACTACTGGTGGCCCAAGATGTTCGGCCGCATGTACAACGAAGGACCGGCCAAGATCGCAGCGTACCTGTACTTCATTGGCTTCAACGTTTTGTTCCTGTCGCAGTTCGTGATGGGTTCGAACGGCATGCCGCGCCGCTACTACAACTACCTGCCGGAATTCCAACCCTGGCACATCGCCTCTACCGTCGGAAGCTGGATCATCGCGGCCGGCCTGTTCCTGGCCCTCGGCAACCTGCTGGCATCGCTCCGCAAGCCGAAGGACGCCCCAGACAACCCGTGGAAGGGAACCACCCTCGAATGGCAGACGCAATCGCCGCCGATCGAACACAACTTCCACGACCAGCCCGTACTCCACCGTGCGCCGTACGATTACCGCACGCCTGTTAGCGTCGACCGGGAGATCCACTAACTTGAGCACTCACGCACACGTTCTCGACGAGCACGATCACGAACACCACAATCCGAACCTGCAGCATCACTTCCACACGATGCAGCAGCAGTTCGACGCCTCGAAGCTCGGTATGTGGCTCTTCCTGGCGACCGAAATTCTGCTGTTCGGCGTGCTCTTTGTCGGCTTCGGCCTGTCGCAGGGCCGCTGGCCGGAAGAGTTCAAGCAGGCCCACCACCATCTGGACCGCGTCCTTGGCGCGTTCAACACGGTGGTGCTGCTCTTCTCGTCGTTCACGATGGTGATGGCCGTCAATTCGGCCTCCCGCAGCAAGCGCAAAGCGACCATCAATTACCTGATCGTCACCATCCTTTGCGCCATCGCGTTCCTTGTGGTGAAGTACTTCGAGTACTCGCACAAGATTCATGAAGGTCTGCTCCCTGGCCAGTACTTTACCTACCTGGCCAGCACCGACCCGATGGCCAAGGGCAATTCGGTCTTCTTCGGCTTCTACTTCATGATGACCGGGCTGCACGGCTTCCACATCTTCGCCGGTGTGGTGGTGCTGTGCCTGCTGCTGAAAGAGACCATCAAGGGCAAGTACAACGCCGCCTACTACACGCCGGTGGACCTGGTCGGCCTGTACTGGCACATCGTCGATCTGATCTGGATTTATCTGTTCCCGCTGCTCTATTTGATTGGATAAGGAAGAGCCACCTGGATATGCAAGCTACACACCACGATTCGCACCACCACCAACACCACGGTGAACATGCGCATCATCCCCACGACGGGTTCAAGCAGTACCTGGCGGTTCTCGGCGCGCTTCTGGTCCTTACGATGATTACGGTCGGGGCGTCCTACCTGGACTTCGGCGCGGCCAACATCGTCATCGCGGTCTTGATCGCCACCGTCAAAGCGTCGCTCGTCGCGCTGTTCTTCATGCACTTGAAGGACGACAACCCGGTGAACGCCATGATCCTGGTGTCCTGCTTCCTGTTCCTCGGGCTGCTGCTCACCTTCTGCCTGCTCGATATCGACACCCGCGTGGATGAAAGCCCCACCGGCAAGACGCCCATTTCCGCTCAGGGTCCGCCCAGCCTCGGCCGCGAGCAGACGTCTACCGACGCCGCTCCGAAGCCTCGGCCCGGCTGGATCGATACCCACGGCGGTGGCGGTCACGGCGACGGGTCCTCGGCTGCTCCGGCACCGGCGGGCCAACCGCAGCACGCTCCGGCTCACTAGTCGTATTTCGAACCTTTTCCTGCGTTCGGGCACGGTACACTGGGAGTAACACCTCCCACGAGTAAGTTTTCCTTTTACTCGACTCACCATGCTCGAACGCATTTCCGTCCACGGCGCGCGGCAGCACAATCTCAAGAACATCGACGTTGAGAT
>JAFDVT010000371.1 GCA_018268875.1 Acidobacteriota bacterium | reverse complement strand
CTGAACCTGATGGACGAATCGTCGCTGACGCCGGATATGGTTCGCATACCGGTAACCGAAGCGAATTACTGTGACCTTTCGCATCTCATCAATGCGTCGAGCGCGTCGGGCGCGACCTACCAGGCCGTCGATTTTTCGAAGGCCGGCAAGTATGAGGACGTGTTTCGCATGTTTCCGATCTTGTACCGGTCGGATGCGTCGAAGGGTTCGCCGGAAATTGAAGTTCGCCGCAAGCCGTGGCTGCCGTACCTGCGAACCTACCTGCGTGAGGCGTACGACCGGGGTTTGCCGATTCTGCGTCCGTTGATCATGCAGTATTCGCGCGACGGCGGCATGGAGCGGCGTACCGACGTGTTCATGCTGGGCGACGAGCTGTTGGTGGCGCCGGGATGCGATCTCAAAAGCGTGGAACTGCCGCGTGGCCGCTGGACGGACCTTCGCACCAACAAAGAATACGCGGGTCGAACCAACGTCGCAAACGACGCGCCGGGCCTGCCCGTGTACGTCAAGATGGGTTCCATTCTCCCGTTGGTGCCTCAGCGCAAGGACGTCGGTCTCGAACTGCATTATTACCCGAAGATCGGCGCGGAATTCTTCCTGATCGAGCCGGAAGTGGGCGAGTACTCGCAATTTCACGCCTCGCCGGTGGGCGACATTCTGCGAGTGGAAGCGGAAAGCAAGATCAACCGCCGTTGCGAATGGATCCTGCATCATGTCGACAAACCGTCCTCGGTCAGCGAGGGCGAGACGAAGTTTCGCGAACTGTCCTCGCGCGGCGCGCTGCAACCCGCAACGTGGTTTTATGACGCCGATCAGCGTTCGCTGCACATCATGATGGATGTCAAAGCGGGCGACGATCACATCGTCAACGCGGTGTACTAAACGGCGGCGCGCCGCACGTCGATGCCGCGCGTAAGCGCGTGACAGGCGCGGTCCAGATGGACGCGAATGGCCCGTACCGCGCGTTCCGGCTGCCGTGCTTCGAGCGCGTCGACAATCTCGTCGTGCTCCATGCGCTCGTCGCGCAGGCGATCCTTCCATTCGGCGTCTTCCGCGTGGACTCGCGCGATCTGAATGTGCGCGTTCAAGCGGTGGTAAGCCTCAAGCAACCGGATGTTGCGGCTCGCCAGAACTAGCGCCATGTGCAGCGCCGCGTTGTCGCGTTCATGCTGTTGGCGGTCGGCCACGGTGCGAACCGGGCGGGCAAGCGCGCGCAAGTGCCGCCGCATCCCATCGATCTGCTCCGGCGTGATGAGATTGCAGGCCAGTTCCGCTGCCAGGCCTTCGAGCGCGCCGCGAATCTGAAAGGTCTCCACAACGTCTTCCGGCGTGATCGTTGCAACAAACGTCCCGCTGCGCGGACGCACGTCAATCAGGCCTTCGGCAGCCAATAGTTGAACGGCATTTCGCACCGGCGTAAGGCTTACGCGAAGCTGTTCGGCCAGTTCCGCAATGTTCAGCCGTTCGCCCGGACGGAGGGCGCTCGTCAGTATGGCTTGCCGCAGCGCGCTATGAACGGCGTCGTTGGCCCGTTCTCTCGTAATGGGGCTACGCTTCGTCATCGAACCCGCATGATATCGGAAATTTCCGATGCGCGTAGGTGTTCCGTTCACCTGGTTCCGAAGGCCGTTGAACGGCGGTGAAAGTCCACTTGCGGGCGATTGGTATCGTGTAAGAGTTGACGCGCGATACCAGTGAGGATGTGAAGCCGCAAACTTTGTTGCGGACCCTCGTCGTGGACGACGAACCGGTGGCTCGTTCCATACTCCGTGAGGAGTTGGAACTGCATCCTTCGGTGGAATGGATTGGCGAGGCGTCCGACGGCGGAACCGCGCTGGCACGCATTGAAGAACTGCGACCCGACCTCGTGTTCCTCGATCTCCAGATGCCCGGCATGACGGGTTTTGACGTGATGCGCGCGCTGAAGGGCGGCGACGTTCTTCCGGTGGTCGTCGTGGTTACCGCTTACGACAAGCACGCCGTCGAAGCGCTCGACGCGGGCGCGGTGGACTATCTGATGAAGCCCGTCGGCGAGGATCGTTTGGGCCGCGCCATCGAACGTGCGTTGAGCCTTCGCGGAAAGCCGTCGCAGGTGGCCGCGAACATCGCCCAAGCGGCCAACGTAGGCGCGCCGGTTCGCAGCCGCAAGGTGGTCGGGCGTTTGCACCAGGAATACTTTCTGCTCGACCTGGCCGACATTCTGGCGTTTCAGGCCGAAGGCGAGATCGTCTGGATCGTCACCGCGAAGAACCGCTACTACGCCACACAGCCACTGCGTTCGATTCAGGAAAAATTGCCCGAGGATCAGTTTCAGCGCGTGCACCGCAACGCGATCGTGAACCTGAACCACATTCGCAAGATGTCGGTTCTAACCAGTCAACGCTGGCTGGTGACGCTGTCAAACGGCATGGAATTGATCGTGTCCAAGCGCTTGGCAAAAAACGTGCGAACCGTCCTAGATTGGTAGGCGCTGCCAGTTCGCCTCGATTTCCTGTTCGGATGGATAGATCGTCGGCGACTCCTGATGCAGCTTCCGGCAACCCGGCAACAGCAAGGGCTTCAGGTCGTGTTCGTAGATCGTCGCCAGGTCCTCGCTACGAACGCATGGCGCGGAGTTCTTCGAAAGAAACAACGGCACGAGAGACGCGAGCGCATCCCAATACGAGGCGTCCGCGCGCACCTTTGCGATCCAGATCGAAAGGATCGCCCAATCCTCGCGAAGGTTCACCACGTTGGGCAACCATCGCCGCTTGTCGCGACGCTTGGAAACTTCCGCGATCACCCACTCGTCGGGAAATAGCGCCCATTCGCCTGCCACTTGCATCAGATTATGCTGCAGCACCGGCGTAACTTCGTCGTTCAGGATGCGCGCCAGTTCCTCGATTGAATACGGCGAGGCGGCAAGAATCCGAACGATGTAGACGTAATGCAGCCGCACGTCGGTGTCCAGAAACAAATCGGACAGCGCGATCCATACGGCATGCCGCGGGTCTGTCGATTCGCCGCTGGTGGTCGTCACAGCCGGTTGATCAGGCTTGCGGAATAACCTGCGCCGAACCCGTTGTCGATGTTCACGACGGTGATGTTCGACGCGCAACTGTTCAACATGCCGAGCAGCGCCGCGAGTCCATTGAAGGACGCGCCGTAGCCAATGCTGGTCGGCACCGCGATCACGGGACAGGACACGAGTCCGCCGACCGCCGATGGCAGCGCACCTTCCATGCCGGCGCAAACCACGATGACGCGAGCCTCCATCAGACGTTCGCGATTGTTCATCAAACGATGGATGCCCGCCACGCCGATGTCGTGAATTTCATCCACGTCGTTGCCCATGATTTCGGCAGTGATGCGCGCTTCTTCGGCCACCGGAAT
Organism: Acidobacteriota bacterium; assembly: GCA_018268875.1. GTDB lineage: Bacteria > Acidobacteriota > Terriglobia > Bryobacterales > Bryobacteraceae > F-183. Next base: position 5,279 of record JAFDVT010000371.1, on the reverse strand, counting down.
GTCCGTCGTACCGGCGCAAACAACCACCATCTTGCCCTTGCCGCGAACCGTACGGTCCCGCCAGACGCGCATCGCGCCCGAGGCCGGAAAATACTCGATTTCCGGGATCGCGGCGATAATTTCCGGCGCGTCCTCCTTGGCGACACGCGTCACCAGCAGGTTCTGCGAACGCTCCAGCAGGGCTTTGCCGATGCCGATAATCTGCGCCGCGGTTTTGCCCTTGCCGAAAATCACTTCGGGAACCCCGTGACGGATCGCGCGGTGATGATCCACCTTGGCGAACCCGAGGTCTTCGAACGGAAGGTGCCGCATACGCTCCAGCGCCGCGTCGATCGAGACGCTTCCGCCGCGTACTTCTTCTAGTAGTGCCTTAAGACGGTCTTGGTCCATGCGATTTTTTATAGGGCGAGTTCCAGGAACACGCTGTCTTCGACGGGGTTGGCCCGGTACGGTTCAATGTGCTGGAACCCGAGGTGTTCGTACAGCCGAAGCGCCTTGTCCATTGAGGGCAGGGAATCGAGCCGCATGCGCGTGTACCCAAGCCGCCGCGCTTCGTCGATCACGGCTCGCGCCAAGGCTTCCCCAAGGCCTGTACCGCGGTAGTCCGGGCGCACATACAGGCGCTTCATTTCGCAGATGGCGTCCTGCAGATGATGCTTCCAGGCGCGGCAGGCCACCATGCCCGCGGGCTTGCCGTCGATGGTCGCGAGCAGCAGACAACCTTGGCCGAGGACGAGATTGTACTCGCCGGGCAGATTCGCGACCTCGCGTTCGAAATCCTGAAAACAGAGGTCGATGCCCAACGACTTTTCGTATTCGAGAAGCAGTTCGCGCATGGTGGGGATCCAGGCCGCCTCATGCGCGTGCTGGATGTGGCCGCCGCCGGTGGTCAACAGTTCCGCGACCCGTGCTGGCGGGCGCTTCGTCCACCGCATGCGTTGCCGCAGTTCCTCGTAACAGTTGCCGCAGACCCAGTCGTACTGCGTGTACGTGCAGTAGCCTTCGTCCAGCATGTCGGCGCCGCCCGATTCACTGAACTTAGCCCAGCACGCGATGCAATGTTCGATGTCCGAACCGTGCGCGGACCGGAAGCGGCTGCGAAGCAACGTGCTGCCGCGCAGCGAACGCGCGTTGTTCAAACGCCAATCTTCTTCGCCTGGTCCTTCGGCGTCGTCATCCTGCGATTCAAACGGCAACGAAGCGGCGACGGCAACCGTTTCGGGATCCGACTCGACCGGAAACAGGTCGAGAGTCTGCTGCTGGAACTCGCGTTCTTCCAAATCACTATCCTATCGCCATTTGCATGCTACGCTGAGGGTTACCCCGCACAAAGTATGAGCGAATCTGGAAGTCCCGGAGCGGAATTTTCCCGTCTCGTGGAGATCATGGCCCGCCTACGCGCCCCCGGCGGTTGCCCGTGGGATCGTGAACAGACGTTCGATTCGATCAAGAAACACACCCTCGAAGAGACCTACGAAGTTCTGGACGCCATCGACGCCCGGGACTGGTCAGGCCTCGAAGAAGAACTCGGCGATTACGTCTTGCAGGCCGTCTTCTACGCGCAGATGGCCGAGGAAGCAAAGCTGTTCGACATCGCGGATTCCCTTCACGCGATCAACGAAAAGCTCATCCGCCGTCATCCGCACATCTTCGGCGATGGCGACGCCAAGACCTCGGACGAAGTCTTGAAGAAATGGGACGAAATCAAGGCAGCGGAGAAAGGTCCGGCCAAGCCGAAAGCGCTGCTGGACGGCATTTCCCGCGCACAACCAGCGTTGACCGAGGCCGCGCAAATCGCGCGCAAAGCAGCGGGCGTTGGGTTCGACTGGGACCGCATTGAACAGGTTTACGACAAGCTCGATGAAGAGGTCGCGGAACTGCGCGCCACGCAGACCGACGCCGAGCGCGAAGACGAACTGGGCGACCTGTTGTTTGTCGCGGTGAACCTGGCGCGCTTTTTGAAGGTCGATCCAGAACAGGCGTTGCGCAAGGCGAACGCGAAGTTCCGCAAACGGTTCGGTTCCGTCGAACAGCAGTTGCGATCGGCCGGCAAAGAGTGGAGCGACTCGAACATCGACGAGATGGAAGCGTTCTGGCAAATCGCCAAGAAGGCGGGCATATGATCGGTGTCCGGCAGTTGTTCGATCTCGAAGAATTTCGCGAAGCAGTAGCGCTGCAGGAAGCCGTGTGGGGCTTTGCCGAACGCGACCTGGTTCCTGTGCGGTCTTTCGTGGTTGCCAACAAGATCGGTGGTCATTCCTTTGGCGCGTACGATGACGATCGCATGGTCGGCTTCCTGTATGGCATCCCAGCGTTCCACGGGCCGGAAAACACGCCGTATATCCACTCGCAGATGCTGGGCGTTCTGCCGGAATATCGCAATGCGGGGCTGGGCCGCCTGATGAAATTGGCCCAGCGCGAAGAGGCGTTGAATCGCAAATTGTCGCTGGTGGAGTGGACGTTCGATCCGCTCGAAATCAAGAACGCGTTCTTTAACATGGAGCGTCTCGGCGCGGTGGTTCGGCGCTTTTCGTTGAACTTTTACGGCGCTACAACAAGCCATCTGCACGGCGGTTTGCCGACCGATCGCTGCGTCGCCGAATGGTGGGTGAACTCACCTCGCGCAAACGCCATCGTCGCGGGCGAACCCTTTGCGCGCAATCCCGTCGAGGCGCGTATCAGCGTGCCGAACGACATCGCCGATCTGCGTACGGAAGATCCGTCGCAGGCTCGCGCGATTCAGCAACAGGTGAGTGAACAGTTCGTGGAAAACATAGGAAAGGGATTGGCTGTGATTGGATTCGAACGCTCCGAAACCCACGGCACATACTTGTTCGGGCAATGGGAATCCAAGTAAAAAAAATCGTCCTGCGGCACATCCAAATGCCGCTGGTGCACTTTTTCGAAACCAGCTTCAGCCGTACCTACGCGCGCGATATCGTGCTCGTGGAAGCGATTGCCGAAGATGGCCTGAGCGGCTGGGGCGAGGTTACGGCCGGCGAAAATCCCTTTTATAACGAGGAATGGTTTGAGTCCGCGTGGCTGATCCTGAAGCAGTATGTCGCGCCTCGCGTGCTGCATCACGAGTTCGCCTCGCCCATGGATGTCTACGCGCGCACAGCCCATATTCGCGGCCATTTTATGGCTCGCGGCGGGTTTGAAGCCGCCGTGTGGGACCTCGAAGCCCGCCGTCACAACATCCCGTTGTGGAAGCTGATCGGCGGCGGTTCGCGGCGCGAAATCCCGTGCGGCGTTTCGATCGGCATCCAGGACACAATCGACCAATTGCTGGGCAAAATCGACAAAGAACTGAACGATGGCTACCAGCGCATCAAGGTCAAGATCAAGCCCGGTTGGGACGTGGATGCGATCCGCGCCATCCGCAATCGCTTTCCGAAAATCCTGCTGATGGCGGACGCGAACTCCGCCTACACGCTGAAGGACATTGGTCTGCTTAAGCAGTTGGACGAGTTCGACCTGATGATGATCGAACAGCCGCTGGCGCACGACGAAATCTACGACCACGCCGAATTGCAGGCGCAGTTGAAGACGCCCATCTGCCTGGACGAATGCATTCGCGACGCGCATCAGGCCGAGCAGGCCATTCGCATCGGCGCCGCCAGGATCATCAACATCAAGCTTGGCCGTGTCGGTGGTTTTGCGGGCGCCAAAGCGGTGCACGACGTCGCGCAGAAGCGCAACGTTCCCGTCTGGTGCGGCGGAATGCTCGAAGCGGGCATCGGCCGCGCGCACAACATCGCGCTCGCAACCTTGCCGAACTTCACACTGCCCGGCGACATTTCTGCCAGCAAACGGTACTGGAAGCGCGACATCATCGAACCTTGGGTGGAAACCACGCCGCAAGGCACGATCGCGGTACGCGACGATGTGGGCTTCGGATACGCGATCGACCATGACTTCTTAAAGTCCGTCACCGTCCGGGAAGAGACCCTCAGCTAACTTTGAGCGATCCGGATACAAGAGATCGCAAAGCGCCGTCCGAAGGAAGACTCATTGCCTGGTTGATGGTGATGATTTTCCTTTGGTCGTTGAACTTCGTCATCTCCAAAGTCGCGCTGCGCGAACTGCCGCCGCTATTCATCGTCGGTATCCGCAACCTCGTCGCAGGGTTTGTGGTGCTGCCCTTGTACCTCTGGGAACGCCGCAAGCTTGGCCCCGCCACCTGGAGCTGGAATCAACTGCCGGTGCTGTTTTTCCTGGGTTTTTTGGGCATCGCGATGAACCAGCTTTTCTTTGTGATGGGCATTGCGCGAACCACGGTGGCGCACGCCGCGGTGATCCTGGGGCTGGCTCCGGTTTCGACGCTCATCATCGCGATCCTGGCCGGGCAGGAACGGATGAATGCCCGGAGGCTTGTTGGCATGGTCATCGCGATTTCCGGCATCGGCGTGCTGCAGTTGGCGCACGCGGCGGAAAATAGCGGCCGCGAATCGTCCTTGCTCGGTGACTTCTTCATCTACTGCGCGGGCGTCGCCTACGCGCTATTTACGGTGTTCGGACGCAAGTACACCAGGCAGCACAGCAGCATCACCATGAACGCCATCGCCTATGTCGGCAGCGGCGTTACGTTGCTGCCGCTGTCGATCGTGGCCGCCAGGGGCTTGAATCTCGCAAACGTGTCGTGGCAAGCTTGGGCCAGCATCTTCTACATGGCCGCGTTCTCGTCGGTCGCAGGCTACTTGATCCTGTATTGGGTGCTGCGCTGGATGCCCGCCTCGCGCGTCGGCATGTTCGTGTACGCGCAACCGGTGATGGCAACCGTGCTGGGCATCCTTCTGCTGCATGAATCGCCGGGTCCTGCGCTGTACGCCGGAGGCGCGCTGGTATTGGCCGGAGTCCTCGTGTCGGAGCGGCTGTGACGTTTGGCGCGCTCTTACGGAACAACCGCAACGTTCGCTGCCTTTGGGCGGGCCAGGTGGTCTCTGAAATCGGCGACCATTTCAACAACATCGCCGTGCTCAGCCTCGCGCTTCGGAACGAAGGCGACGGCATGGCGGTGGCGGGCATCATGCTGTCGCGCGCCTTGCCGGCCATCTCCGTGGGGCCGCTGGCGGGCGTACTGCTCGACCGGTTGGACCGCCGTGCATTGATGCTGATCAGCGACCTGGTTCGCGCCGCCATCGCGCTGCTGTTTCTGTTGCCTGTGGGGTCGAAAAGCAACACGATGCTGTATGTCCTCAGCGCCTTGCTGATGGCCGCGTCGCCGTTCTTCAGCGCGGGCCGCAGTGCGATCCTGCCGTCTATCGTCACGCCCGCGG
>JAFDVT010000370.1 GCA_018268875.1 Acidobacteriota bacterium | reverse complement strand
TGTCCAAGAGTGATTTCCGCTTTTGCGGGATCGTCTAGAGGCATGGCTTGCGGGAGGTACTTTTCGTTGAACACCTTCGTGTCCAGGCCTTGGGGAAATTCCGCCTTCTTTTCAGCCAGCAGGATGCCCAGCGCGATGCTGGTGTACGCCTTGCCCACGGATGCGGAGGCCGGAATGGCTTCGCGATTGCCGCGACCGTAATACTTCTCAAACACCAGATAGCCATGGCGGACCACAAGCAAGCCGCCATGCTGACTGCTGCGGGACGCGTATTCAAATGCATAGTCGAGCTTCTTGAGGTCCATGCCGGCGGTTTTGCGGATTGCGGTGGCGTCCTTCAGAGTCCGCCAGCCTCCTTCGCTGTCGGGCTTGGGAAAGTAGTCTTCGCCGAGCGCCAGGATGGAGACGGCCGAAAGCAGCAAACAGAAACGATGCATGTGATAGCCAATATAGAACGGCCGGCCAACGCTGCTTGCGGACATCGTCCAACGAATGGCATAGAATCGGGGTAGTGCGCATTCTACTGGCCCTGTTTTCGGCGGCTCTGGCGCCGCTTGCCGCGCAGGAAGGCGTGGCATATTTCGAACAGAACGTACGCCCGATTTTGAAGGCCCGGTGCCTTGGCTGCCACTCGGAAAAAATGCTTTCGAGCGGGCTTTCGCTCGAAACGCGCGAGTCCATCCTGCGCGGCGCGAATCGCGGACCGGTGGTTCTGCTGGAGGCGGCGCACCAGCGCGATAGCAACCTCTTGAAGGCGATTCGGCATGAGGGCGATGTCAAAATGCCCCCCGGACCGAAGCTGAAAGACGAACAGATCGCGGTCCTGGAAAAATGGGTCGCCATGGGCGTGCCGATGCCAAAGACCGTCGCTTCGAAGCGGCCGGGTTCCGATCATTGGGCCTACCAGGCGCCGAAGAAAGTAGAGTTGCCGGCGGTCAGCGACGCGAAATGGCCGAAGAACGACATCGATCGATTCATCCTGGCCAAGCTGGATGCGGCGCGATTGAAACCGTCGGCCGAAGCTCCGCGTGCGAAGCTGCTGCGGCGGGTGCACCTGGATTTGACGGGGCTGCCTCCGACCCTTGCGGAGATCAAAGCATTCGAAGCCGACGGCCGGCCGGACGCCTATGAACGCGTGGTGGATCAACTACTGGCGTCGCCCCATTACGGCGAGCGTTGGGGCCGTCACTGGCTCGATATCGCTCGTTACGCCGATTCGGACGGCTACACCATCGACGCGCCGCGCGACATCTGGAAGTATCGCGATTGGGTGATCGCCGCTACCAACAAGGACATGCCGTTCGATCGCTTCGTGACGGAACAATTGGCCGGCGACCTGCTGCCCAATCCGACCACCGAGCAACTGATCGCCACCGGATTTCATCGCAACACGCCCAGCAATTACGAGGGCGGCATCGACTTTGAGCAGTACCGCGTAGAGGCAGTCGCCGACCGCGTTTCAACGACTGGCGCCGCGTTCCTTGGCCTGACGATCGGCTGCGCGCGCTGCCACGATCACAAGTTCGACCCCATTTCGCAGCGTGAGTTTTACCAACTGTTCGCGATCTACAACAACATCGACGAAGTCGACAAAGAGGCCGACCGCAAAGATCACAACAAGCCGTTCCTGGTGATCGGCACCGATGAGGAAAAGGCCGCCTTCGCCGCTTGGGAAAAGGAATTCTACAAGATTGAGGGCGACGTTCGGAAGCTCGAAGATCGCGTGGTGGGCGACCCCAGCCTCGAAACCCAATTGAAGGCCACCCGGCAAAGCCTGACGGAACATCGCAAGAAGCGCCCGAAGCTTTTGCGAACGATGATCATGCGCGAACTCGAACAACCTCGCGCAAGCTACATCCATCTGGGCGGTGATTTCACGCGCAAAGGCGCGGCAGTCGAACCTGGAGTTCTGGGTGTTCTGAACCCGCTCGACACGGGCGGAAAGAGGGCAACGCGCCTTGACCTCGCCAATTGGCTGATGGACAAGCGAAACCCCTTGACGTCGCGCGTCACGGTGAATCGCATGTGGCAGAAGTATTTTGGCCGCGGCATTGTCGATACGGAAGCAGACTTTGGCACACAGGGCGACAGGCCCACGCACTTGGAATTGCTCGATTGGCTAGCGCTCCAGTTTCAAGAAAGCGGCTGGAGGCAGAAAGCGGTTCATCGCCTGATCGTGACGTCCGCCGCCTACCGGCAGGATTCCGTGGCGAGGCCCGATCTTGCAAAAGCGGATCCCGACAACCGGTTGCTCGGGCGGCAGGCCCGCTTGCGGCTGGATGCGGAGATCATTCGCGATGCGTCGCTTGTCGCTAGCGGCTTGTTCGCGGCGGAAGTCGGTGGACCAAGTGTCTATCCGCCGCTGCCGCCCGGCGCGAATAACGTCACACAGGTGAAACGCGAATGGCTGACCTCCACCGGTGATGCGCGTTACCGTCGCGCGATGTATACGTTCTTCCAGCGTTCCGCCGCGCATCCGGGATTACTGGTGTTCGACGCTCCGGACGCCAGCGTTACCTGCACTCGGCGGATTCGCTCCAACACGCCGCTGCAGGCTTTGATCTCGATGAACGACGAAGCCTCTATTGAGTTCGCCGAGGCGCTGGGCAAACAGATGCGGGATTCCGGAACCACCGACGCCGACCATGTCCGCGACGGATGGATGAGAACGATGGGACGCGAGCCTCGCGCCGACGAAGTGGATCGCCTCGTTCGCCTGGCGCAGACGCGCCGCGATACCAAGGATGCCGAGCCAGCCGTGTGGACCGCGGTTGCGCGCGTAATGCTGAACGTCGATGAATTTTTGACGCGGCCGTAAATAGAGGACGAAGATGACGCTCGAAGATCAAGTACTGCGATATCGAACACGCCGCCAACTGTTCCGCGATTGCGGCACTGGTTTGGGCAAAGTGGCGCTGGCCTCGCTCATCAGTGGCGCGACGGCGCGAGCAGCGGGTACGCACTTTGCGCCGAAGGTGGACCGCGTCATTTATCTGTTCATGGCGGGCGGCCCCAGCCAACTCGAACTGTTCGATTACAAGCCGGAACTGGTGAAGTACGACGCCCAGCCTGTGCCGGAGAGCCAATTCAAGGGCAAGCGCTTCGCGTTCATGGACACGTTTGCGAAAGAGCCGCCGAAGCTGCTGGGCACGCGGCGGACCTTCAAACAACATGGCAAGTCCGGCCACTGGGTTTCGGACTTGTTTCCCAACATCGCCACCGTTTCCGACGACATCACGCTGATCCACGGGATAACGACCGAAAACTTCAACCACGGGCCCGCCAAGCTGTTTACCAATACCGGTTCCACGAGGCCCGGGCGGCCCAGCATGGGTTCCTGGGTGACGTACGGCATTGGAAGCGAAGCGGAAAACCTGCCGGGATTTGTGGTGCTGCAATCGGGTCCGCGCGGACCTCGCGGCGGCGCGTCGTTGTGGTCCAGCGGATTTCTGCCGACCTCGTTCCAGGGCGTGCCATTCCGCTCGGTTGGCGACCCGATCCTCGACTTGTCGAACCCGCGCGGTGTCGATGCGGCGACACAACGGCAGACTTTGGACGCCATCGCTGATCTGAACCGGATCGAGCTGAAAACATCGGGCGATCCTGAGATCGCGACGCGCATTTCGCAATACGAGATGGCGTATCAGATGCAAACCAGCGGTCCCGAATTGATCGACTTGGCCAAGGAAAGCAAAGAGACCCTGGAGATGTATGGCGCGGAGCCCGGCAAAGGTTCCTACGCGAACAATTGCCTTCTGGCGCGGCGCTTGGTGGAACGCGGCGTCCGCTTCGTGCAGCTCTACCACACCGATTGGGACCATCACGAGGACCTGACCAAGCCGCTTGAAGGCGTGACGCGCGATGTCGACAAGCCGACGGCCGCGCTGATTCGCGACCTCAAGCAGCGAGGCTTGCTGGAACGTACGTTGGTGATCTGGGGTGGCGAATTCGGACGCACGCCCATGGGCGAAGGTCGCGAAAAAGGAAAAATTGGCCGCAATCATCACATCGACGCGTCCACCATCTTTATGGCCGGAGGCGGCATCAAGCAAGGCGCGGTCGTCGGCGGCACCGATGAATTGGGTTTCTCGGCGACAGATGAGAAGATCGAGGTCTTCGATGTGCAGGCGACTATCCTTCACCTGCTCGGGCTCGATCATCAGAAATTGACCTTCAAATCGCAAGGCCGCGACTTCCGTTTGACGGATGTCCGCGGCAGGCTCATTCAACCGCTCTTGGCAGGTTGATTTGTCTGTCCGCCGGATGTCAAAGCAGATGCGACGAAACCTTTGGCCTCTGCCATCGCTCTCATTGTGTTTTCGTTTTACCCGGATGGCGCAAGACGCACGGAAACGCGTATATCAATAGCTGGACAATAAACATGAACCTATTAAACAGACTTGTTCTGACGACGGGGATCGTCGCGGCAATGGGGTGGGCGCAGACGAACGTGGGTACCCAAAAGCCCGAAGCTTCCCTTCCCTTCAAGATGACCACCACCGCCAACTTTGGCCTGCCGTGGCGCATCGCATTCCTTCCGGATGGACGGATGCTGGTTACCGAAAAGATCGGGCCCATCTGGCTCGTGTCGGCCGAGGGCGAGAAGATCGCGCCGCTACAGGGAACGCCTCCGGTGTATTGGCAAGGCCAAAACGGCATGCTGGGAATTTACCTGTCGCCGAACTATGCCACTGATGAATCCGTCTACATCACGTACATCGAACCGGGCGATTACGGTGGAGGCCAGGCGCTGGCACGCGCCAAGCTGAATGCCGGACGTTCGCCGCGCCTGCAGGATTTCGAAGTGATCTGGCGTCAGTTGCCGCGCGGCAAAGGCGGACAGGCGGGCGGACAGATTGCGTTCGCACCGGATGGGAAGTCCCTGTACATGAGCGTCGGCGACCGCCAACGCATGACCCCGGCGCAGGACCCCAATCAGCCCGTTGGCAAGATCGTGCACCTAACGCTCGACGGCAAGCCCGCGCCCGGCAATCCCAACGCCGGCAAGACCGGGAACCGCACGATCAATCTGATCGATCCGCCGCGCGACACCGAACAAGCGAAGACCGCGAAGGTTGTGAGTACGTACACGTTTCCGAGTGAGAATTTGACGCCGTCCGAAACCTGGGCAAGTGGATTTCGCGCGCCGTACGGACTCGCCTTCTCTCCCTCCGGCGAACTGTGGGAAGTGGAACATGGTCCGCGCGGAGGCGACGAACTCAACCTCATTCAGAAGGGCAAGAACTATGGGTGGCCGGAAGTTTCCTACGGCATGAACTACAACGAGGTACCGATTCCGAATCCGGATACGCGTCCCGAGTTCACCAAGCCGGTGCTGTACTGGGTGCCGGTGATCGCGCCGGGCAACCTGATGTTCTACAAGGGGACCAAGACATTTCCGCAATGGAATGGCAGCGGGTTCATCAGCGGTCTTGGAACGCACACGCTGAACCGGCTCATCTTTGATGGCAAGGGCGGCGCCAAGATGGCGGAGCGTTGGGATGTGGGCAAGCGCATCCGCGACGTGGAACAAGCGCCAGACGGTTCGCTCTGGATGATCGAGGACGCCAACCCCGGCGCGTTGATTCACGTCACTCCCAAATAGCCTTACGGTTTGCGAACGCTGATGCAGAGACGCCGCCCATTTGAAGTAGCATGGCGCGGCGTCTTTTTTGTGTTCGTCCCGCAGATCAAAAAAAATGCACTAGCCCCCGACTCCCGGCGAGGCAGCGCTGCGCAAGTCGGGATGAGGGACACGCTTTTTACTTGACTGGTATGTCCTTACCCGTTGTCTGGCCCGTCGGCGGGAGGACGCTGCATCGTGCGCACGCTCTTTTTGACCGAAACAGGTCGTCAGCATCCA
>JAFDVT010000036.1 GCA_018268875.1 Acidobacteriota bacterium | reverse complement strand
TGCGTCCCCAACTTCTGCTGCCGCTACTCCTGGCTTTACCTGTCGCGCTCCGCGCGGCCGCGCCGTCCACGCATTCCGAACTCGTCCAGTTCTATCGCGACTGGCGCGAGTTCCAACATCCGGTGATGGTGGATGGCGTGCCCGATTATTCGGCCGCCGCGATGAAAAAGCAGTACGCCGCGCTCAAGGGCTGGCAGCAGAAGTTGGCCGCATTCGACATCTCCAAGTGGACGACCGCGGAAAAGATCGACTACAACCTGGTTCGCGCGGAAATGAACGGCCTGGAGTTCGACCATCGCGTGCTTCGCCCGTGGTCGCGCGCGCCGTTTTTCTATAGCGCGGTGAAGGCCGCCGAATCCGATACGCCTTTGCATGAAGGCCCGCACGTGTACGGTGTCCTCGAACTCTGGAAGTACAAGATGCCGCTTTCGGCAGGCGACGCGGCGGACGTACGCGCCAAGCTACTGGCCGTACCCAAGCTGATGGCGCAGGCGAGGAACAACCTCACCGAACCGAACAAGGATTTGTGGACGCTCGGCATCTGGTTCCGCCAGGGCGACGTTCGCACGCTCGAACAGCTTGCGGAACAGAACGCGGCGCAGCATCCGGAACTTGCCACGGCTGCCAGGGCCGCCGCCAAAGCGACGTCGGAGTTCGTGACGTGGCTGGAAGCGGGGGTGAAGAAGGCGCCGGCTACAAAGCCGCTCGGCCTCGAGAACTACAACTGGCATCTGAAGCACGTCCACTTGTCGAACTACACCTGGCAGACGCTGTTGCAGTCGATGGAGCGGGAACTCGCGCGATCGCTTTCGACCCTGCAAATGCTGCGCAACCGCAACCGCCAACTGCCGGAACTGAAAATCGCGGCCTCACTCGAGGAACTGAATCAGCGCAACGATCAGGCCATCGATTACTTCATGGACTTCCTGCGCAAGCAGGACATCTTTACGGTGCCGGATTACATGAACCTCAACCGACTGCGTCCCGTTCGCCGTCTGGTGGAACCGGCCGCGCTCGACATCTTTTCCAACGTCGAATATCGCGACTCGGTGCCGATGAAATGCCACATGGTGCACTGGCTCGAAAAACAGCGCCTCGATCGCGAGCCGCATCCAAGCCCGGTGCGCAGTTCGCGCCTGCTGTACAACATCTGGATGGGCCGGTCCGAAGGCTTTGCGACGGCTTGGGAAGAGACGATGACGCAGGCGGGCTTGCTCGACCAGCGGCGTCGCGCGCAGGAACTGATTCAGGTGATGATCGCCGTGCGCGCCATCCGCGGCATCGCGGACCTGAAGTTCCACAGCGGCGAATTCACGCTCGACCAGGCGAAGAAGTACATCGTCGACACGACGCCCAACGGCTGGTTCAATCCCAACGGCAGCACGATCTGGGTGGACTTGGGAATCTACGCGCATCAGCCCGGCTACGGCACCACGTACCTGTCGGGCAAGCTGGAGTTCGAACGGCTGATCGCAGACTACGCGGCGGCTTCGGCGCGCAAAGGCCAGCCCTTCCGTATGAAGACGTTCATGGACGAGTTCTTCGCCAAGGGCGTGATTCCCTTCTCCACCATCAACTGGGAAATGACCGGTAACGACGCGGAGATCCGGTCCATCGGACTGCGGCAGCAGTAGCCGTTACCGCTGTTTGCGGAGTTCGAACGAACCCATCAGGCGGCTGGATTTCGAGACGCCTCGATAGTCGGCCCAACCCGCCAGCGTATCGCCGGTGAAGTGCGCCCAATAGGTCTCGCCGGGACCCACGCCACGATAATCCGCCAGTACGAACGACACGCCGGCGTCGGTCACGCGGCATGACGAAATCGGCTGCCGTACCTGCCTCTCGTCGTTGTAGTTTGTGATGGACCAGCGGCCCGTACAGCTGACGCCGTCCACGGTCAGCAAGTTCAACTCGGCGGTCATCGTCATGGCATACATGCGAAGAGGTCCGCGCCAGGTCCCCGAAAGATCGGCGGCGGTGAACGGCCGTTTTACCGGCGGCAGCGGCGACCGGGCAGGTGGAACGTACGGCGAAACCGGTCCCGCGGGGGGCGATACTTCGGACGCCTGCACCTGAATGCGGTCGGCGAGGTCGGGACGCAAGTTCACCAGATCCACCACGCGGTTCATGTCCGCGCGTTCGTTGCTGCGCATCGGATGGCCCTGCACGCGGGAGGGAAGCGCGAGCGTCGCCTTGGGACCCAGAATCGTATTGATAAAGACGCAGGCCGCCAGATAGGAACCGGCCGGATTCGGATGTGTCCCGTCGGGGTCGTGCAGCACGAGGCCGGGATCCAACTCGCGGACGCGCTGCCACACCGCGCCCACCGGCGCGATCGGCAATCCCAATTCCTGCGCAATCGAAAGATAGGCCTGGTTGATGACCTGTTGCTGATCCGGATGCGAGCGGCGAGCCCAGGTCAGGTACAGCAGGGTTTTGCCTTTGTTTCGGCGAATCTCGGCGTCGTACATCCGGACGCTTTCATGGAAGAATTCCGGGTTATTGACGGATTCCACGCCGTCGACCCGCATGCCGCCCAGCAGACTGTGTTCCTGCAACACCACCCAATCCCATTTGCCTTCGCGGATGGCGGCCACCGACTCGCCGAGGTCCCACAACTGCCGAAGCGTGGAACTGCCGCGCGCCACCATGCGGGTTTCGATGCGGCCTCCGGACAGCGTCGCCACCATCTCGGGCATGTTGTTGTAGTAGGTGTAGCTGTTGCCGATGAACAGCACGCGAATCGGCGCCGCGGGCGTCGCCTTCTCGTCGGCGCCGCCGGCCAACAGCGAACGCGTTCCGGCTGCGGTCAGCAGCAGCAGCGTCGTTGCGTTTGCCAGCACAGCCCGGGTTGTCATACCAAAAATCCTGTTATAGCCGTTCGGGGAGGTTGTAGTTGTTGTTACGCGGTGTGGTGGCCGGAGGCTTCGAGCGCCTTGCCGCATTCGGTGGCGACCATCGAAAAGAACGCCGTTAGCTTATGTCCCGATTGCAGCGACGCGAGAAAGCGCAGCCGCTCTTCAAAGTCGAGGCCCAGCAGGTTCCGCCCGGTGGTGTGGACGCATTCACAGTCGATGGCGGCAAGCCCGGCGCGGTAGGCCGGAACCATGCGCCTGAGGCAGCACGCCAGCCGGCGGTCCAGATGTTCGACGATGGACTGGACGGCGAGTAGCGGGTCCTGATCGGTGGGTACGAAGACTTCCGCCACCGCGGCCAGCATTCGGGATTCGGTCTCGCTCAGAACCTGGCAGCTTTGCGGAACGCAATGTTCGGCGGATAGCGAGGCGGCCGCGGACGTGCGATAACGCACATGATTGGCCCGCAAAATCATGGGTCCAAGCAGAGCCGGCGTCATCGCTGCCATGAAAAGTATCGTACAACATTCTTTTGCACAGCGGAAAAGGTGTAGGGATATTTAATGGATAAGCCTCGCGGAAGCTTACGGCATAGGTGAAAAAAAGCGAAAAGCTGGGCCCCAGGAGTACGTCCTGGCCGCCCGGCTTATTTGTTTCGATGGCTGATTTAGTTTTCCACAACCGAAGAGGTCTGGCGCTTGCGGTACACCCCGACGCCGATTCCAACGATGCCGATGCCGAGCATCGCGATCGAGGAGGGTTCCGGCACTTCGCTGGTGGGCGGCGTGTAGACGATCAGCGTCTGGGCCTTCTTGCCGCTGGAATAGGTGTTGTACAGGATGGTGGCGTTGTTCGAGGACTGTCCGAGGCTCGCGGCGATGATCCTGTTGGCGTCGCTGGCGAGCGTCGCGTTCAGCGTGCTGGCGCCGACAATCGAACCCGTGCTCAGGCCGGTGCCGTTATCGTGCACCACTTCCCACAGGGCAAGCTGGACGGCGGCGGCGGAGGCGTTGCTGGCGATGTTCAGCGCGTAGTTTTCCACGATCCAGGCGGCGCGGCCACCGTTGGCGAACGCCGAGGGCGATCCCTGCACGTTGGCGTAGGAGCCGAGTTCGAGCGACGAGAACAGGTCCACGCAGTAGGCAATCGCGTTCACGGTGTCGATGGTGACTCGAATCTGTCCGGCGAACACGGTTTCGGGCTGCGTGTTTACCATGAGGTCGACGTTGCTGCCGTAGCCGAGGCCGGTGTAGGTAAGGGTTGATGCCTGGGCGGCGGGGGCGCCGGCGACGATGCTCAAGCTCAGAAGGGCAAACGCTGCGATCTTGTTTTTGATGTTGTTCTTCATGGGGTGCACTGTTCTCAAGTGCAGTTTGCCGTTTGGCGGCGAGCGGTCGAAGAGTACAGTACGCTCAAAAATGAGTACTGATTCGAAGTCCCAAAAACGGGGCAAAAGTACTTTCGCGGCCGAGGTAACCCCCGGTACTTTTGCTTCTCGTCCACCGCTCAAAGCATTGAAAAGCAAGGCTGTGAATTACCCGGGACTCCTGGTAGCATCGTTTTGATGGGACGCGTATGGCGACAACTGCTCCTACTGGCCACAACCCTGCTAGCCGGTGATATTCGCAAAGGGGGTAGCACGGTGGGCCGCGTGGAACCGGACGGAGGCATCCGCATCGGCGGCACCTTAATCGGCAGGTTCGAAAGCGGCGGCGACATCCGGATCCGCGGTTCGATCGTCGGGTCGGTGGAATCGGACGGCACCATCCGGCAGGGAGGTTCGCCCATCGGCAAAGTGGAATCGGACGGCGGCATCCGCAAGAACGGCACTCTCATTGGCAAGGTGGAGCAAGGCGGCACCGTACGGCTCCATGGCTCGATCGTGGGTTCGGTCGATGGCGTGACGCCCGCGCAGGCCGCCGCCCTGCTGGCATTCGATCTGGTCGAGCTTCCTTAAGATGTCCAAAACCATTGCACTTCTGTTCGTTGCCTGTTGCTGCTGCGGCATGGGGCAAATCTGCTTCGAAAAGAAGCCGCTCGCCTTCGTGCTGGACCACCATCCTTCGTCCACCAAGCTGCTGTACGAATCGATGGCCGGAGGCCTGGCGGCGCTCGACTTCGATCACGACGGGCGGATCGACCTTGCGTTCACCAATCCGCTACGGCTTTATCGCAACGAGGGCAACTGGAACTTCCGCGACGTCACGCCGGGTTCGGGATTTGAGGCCCAAGGCTACTTCATCGGCCTCACCACCGGGGACTTCGACAACGACGGCCGCGTGGACGTCTTTGCTGCCGGCATCGAACGCAACGCGCTGTTCCGGAACCTCGGCAACGGCAAGTTCGAAGACGTCACCGCCAAGACCGGCGCAATCCCGCCCAAGACGAGCGAGTGGGGCATCGCCGCGGCATTTCTCGATGTAGACGGCGACGGCTTGCTCGATCTGTTTGTCGGCAACTACGGCCTGGATCGCACAGCGGCCCGCTTCTGCGGCGACTCGA
>JAFDVT010000369.1 GCA_018268875.1 Acidobacteriota bacterium | reverse complement strand
GCGGCGCAGATCGATCCCGAGGCGCTTGAAGGTTTCACTCCGCCACCAGCGGCGGCCCCTGACAGCCTTGCGACCGCTGTCGCGCAGATTCGTGAGCTTCTCGCACAAGCGCGGCGCCCCGTTTTCTGGCTGGGCAACGGCATTCGCCTGGCAAATGCGCAGGATCTGGTGGCGAAGCTTGTCGAACAGTTCCCCGCCGCGTACCTGACCGCCTGGAACGGTTGCGATCTGCTGGCCACCGATCATCCGCTGCACTTCGGCCACGCCGGGGTGTACGGCCAGCGCTGCGCGAACTTCGTACTCCAGAACTGCGACCTTTTGATTGCCATCGGAACTCGCCTCGCGATTCCGCAAGTCGGCTATGAGCATTCCGAATTCGCCCGCGCCGCCAAAAAGGTGATGGTGGATATCGATCCCACCGAGATCGCGAAACTCTCGAACATCCTCGACCTCGGCGTCGAAGCGGACGCTGGAACCTTCCTCCGCGAACTCCTGTCGCCTGCCGGCGCGCGCAACGAAATCGCGGAACTCGCGCAGGCCGTCAACCACGAGGACTGGATCGCCAAATGTTCCACCTGGCGCGACCGTTACCCGCTGATTGAGGCCGCCGCGCACCCCATCGAACCCGGCTACGTCAATTCCTACCGCTTTATCGACGAACTGTCGAACCATTTTGCGGACAACGAAACCATCGTTCTGGACGCGGGTACGGCCTGCACCTGCAGTTTCCAGGCGCTGCGTCTGCGCCAGGGGCAGCGGGTCGTCTATTCCACGGGCCTTGGCGAGATGGGCTTCGGCCTCCCCGGCGCCATCGGCGCGGCTCTTGCCAAGGGCGACGGCGAACGCATCATTCTGCTTTCCGGCGACGGTTCGATCATGATGAACCTCCAGGAGATGCAGACGGCGGTCCATCACAAGCTTCCGATCAAGCTGTTTTTGTTCACCAACGGCGCGTACCTGTCGATCAAGCACACGCAAAAGGCCATGTTCGGCCGCTACTCAGGCGCGGACCCCGATTCCGGCGTCAGCTGCCCCGACTTCGGCAAGGTCGCCGCGGCGTTTGGTTTCGCGACGACAAAGATCGACTCCTGGGAAGACACGCCGCAAGCGATCGAACGGGTTCTGAACACGCCCGGTCCGAGCCTGTGCGAGGTTCCCATGAATCCGGCGCAATTGCTGGTGCCGAAACTGGCGTTGGCCGTCACCGCGGAAGGCAAGTTCGTATCGCCGCCGCTCGAAGACCTGAGCCCGCTGTTGCCCCGCGAACCGTTCCGCGAGGAGATGGAGTTAGTGGGAGTCCACCCGAAGAGCGAAGTGCTCTAACCTAGCGCTTCGCCCAAATATCGAGCTTTCCGCCGCCTCGGGTTGTGAGAGCTTCGTGGAACGGGTATTCAGGCGTCAGCTTTCGGATCGCGGCAACCAGGTCCCGCTGTCCGCTTGGCTTACCGCTTCGCCACACAGCTTCCTTGTCCGCCAGCGTCTCTTTTGGTGGCGTATATTCCACAATCACGGCCGGCGGTGCGGCGAGCAGGCGGGCAGCGTCCTGACGGCAAAGCCAATCCGGACCGATGTCCATCGTATGGTCGTACGCGAACGTCGGCGGACGCCGGTCCGCTAGCAGATAGAACGCCACAAGACCCGGATAAATGAAGACGGGGTCCTCTTTCGACGAATGCGCGCGAATGGTATCGGTTACATGCGTAGCGAAGTCCGCCGTTTCCTTCGGGAACCGGAATCCTTTTAGCAGCGGATGTTCCGACGCGACAAGTTCGCCGCGAACCGGCGCGTCGCTCCATCCATCCCAAGTAAACGGAGTCTCCAGCTTGATCACCATCATCGAATACAGCAGGAAGCAGCAGGCGGCGACGGTGGCGAGGCGGACTTTGGAAAACAGTGGCGCCAACAGGACCGCTAACCCTGGAAACACCATGGGCTCAAACGCGGGCCAGGACAAGCACAGTGTAAACGCGACTCCAAACGACATCCCAGCCTGAATCCACGACGTTTCTTCATACGCAGTCAAACGACGCCGCGTTGCAACAACGAAATAGTACAGATTCTGACCGATCGTCCCAAACAGGACGCCATACACGACACCCTTCACAAGGATGTCGCGTCCCCAACCCGGCCGGTCGATTCCCAGCCCGCCGGTCACAATTCCCAGCGAAATTGAGACCGCCGCCAGCGTGACCAACAACGGCAAGCCCCATCCGGACCCGTTATCCCGCCGCCGCGCCGCGAACCAATACATGCCCACCAGCACAAATCCCAAAGCTGCGGAGACGGCAAGCGCCAAACGATCCAATGTCAATGTCACAGGCCGCAGGAGGATTTGCGCCGGAGACCCCTTGCCGGAAATTCCCGAACCGTAGTTCATCTCCAGAAATGCGGAAAGTATGTCGTGGCTCCAAAGCCAGTAACCCAGGCCTGCGACCGGCAGGATCCAACCAGCCGCAAACGCCGCCAGGAACGTGCGAAAACGGTTACTCTCGCCGCGCCGCCAAAGGATCACCGCCGCGAGAATCGGCACCATAGCCGTGGCGCCCAAGCCGAGAGTTTGCTTCATGCCCAGGCAAATGCCCGCCGCCACGCCGGATAGGAAGGCCCATCGGGTGGAACGTAAGCCGAGGTCTGCAAACCACCCGGCCAACACGATCCAAAGAATCGTGGGCGCGTGATTGTACGACGTCATCATGTCCGCCCCATCTCCGAACGACACGGCAAGCGCCGTCAGCGATGACAGAAACGCATCGGCCGGACGGAAGTAAGCGGACAACCAAAAGTAAACCACTAACCCGAGAATTACCCGTTCCAAGACAGCAACGATGAACGGAATGATGAGTTCGTGACCGAAAACGCTAGCAATCAATTGCGTTTTCAAAAACTGCAGCGGCGGCACCATCAGGAAGAAGTCCTTATACGGTGTTCGCCCTTCGGCCATCAACTGTGCGATGAAACTGCTGCCAAACGAAGTCCGCAGGGCAAGAAAGTGGTTCCAATATTGCCCGAGGAACAACAAGGTCAGAACGGCCAGCGCCACCGCGCCCAGCCACAGCCCGTTCCGGTCGCGACCCGGCTCAACGAACGTTCGCTGCATCAGCCGTCACCACCACCGCGGGACCACGATCTGCACTCACCGCCGCGTGCATGGCGGCGATGCTGTCACTCGGTTTGTCGAAATTGATTCGCTCCGCCTCTACCGTGAGTGGACGCTTCATCACCTGCGTATGGATCGCCGCGACATACTCCGACAGCAGACCCACAAAGATCAGTTGCACCGACGTCAGGAAGAAGAACCCGATCAGGATCGGCGCCATCCCCACGCTGAACCAATCCCAGTACACGAGCTTGTAGATCAGGAAGCCGAGCGAGGCAAGGACGCTCAGCCCCGCGCAGGCGAACCCGAAGAAGGTAAACAGGCGCAGCGGCATCTTTGAGACATTCGTGATGCCCAACATCGCCGAATCGTACAGCGCGTAAAAACGGTTCTTGCTGAACCCGCT
>JAFDVT010000368.1 GCA_018268875.1 Acidobacteriota bacterium | reverse complement strand
CTGTTCCGCCTCGCTCTCAAACTGGTTCGGTAGGTTTAAATACTGCGACGCTTTTGTTGGACGAGCTTGTAGCTGCCCTCGGCAAGCTGATGGATCTCTTCCCAGTTCAGCTTTCCGACCGCGCGCAGCGACACCCAGCCGTGCTGTCCGACATATGGCGTACGGAAAAAGCGCTCGTCTTTCAAAAAGACGGGCTGGGCCTGCTTGCCGACCTTGAAACTCATGCTCAGTTCGCCCTTGTACTGTTCCAGGACGCAAAACGTCTTCTGGGCTACCTGAAAAGTAGGGTGGCCGAACGTGAGCGTTTCGGTGGCGTTCGGCAGCGCGAGGCAGATTTTTCTCAGCTTCTCGAGGATCTTGTCCCGAGGCAACAACGACATAGACAATCTTTCAGAGTTCTTAATAACGGTGTTCCGGGTGGAGGGACATCGGCGCCGTCATCCCGTCCTCCATTCTATTCTCAACCACTTCCCCCCCGAATTCCAAACCCCACTTATTGTTGGATTGTCCTAGGACTGTCTTACCTGGGTGGTTGACTTCGCTTGGCGGGCATGGTTACCTTGTCCAAGTCGGCAGGGGCATCCGGCAAAAAGGAGACCGCGCGTTGGCTCATTCCGTGGTGGAAATTGAGGGCATTGGTCCACAATATGGCAAGAAACTGAACGAGGCGGGAATTCGGTCCACAGATCAACTTCTCGAAGCGTGCAGAACACCCAAAGGTCGTAAAACACTTGCTGGGAAAACCGCAATCTCAGAGGATCTGATCCTCAAATGGGCCAATCATGCCGATCTGTTCCGCATCAAGGGCGTTGCGCGCCAGTTTGCGGAGCTTCTCGAAGCCGCGGGCGTCGACACCGTCAAGGAATTGAAATCGCGCCGCGCGGAAGCCCTGAGTGAAAAAATGCGCGAGGTCAACGCGGCGCGCAAGCTGTCGAAAGTAGCTCCGTCGATTCCAGTGGTCAAAAAGTGGATCGACCAGGCCAAGACTTTGCAGCCCAAGCTGACTTACTAGTACATGATCTTGCGCCGCAAGTTCGTGACACTGCCGGCCGCGCTTTGCCTCGTGATCACCGGTGCCGGTTGCGGCAGCGCTCCGGCTCCGGATCGCCTTGTTACCGTCTCGTTGAGCTTCGCCGAGCCGCCGCCCGCGGGGTCTTCGATCGACATTCGTGTCGTCGAAGTGAGCGGCCCGGACCGCGCCATTGCGGGTTCCCTGACAGCGCCCGCCGGCACCGGTCCGTTTGAGATTCGCATTCCAGGTTCGCGCGTGCGGGATTCGCAGCAGTACGGCCTGGAACTCCACGTGGTGCAAAATGGAGCCGCCATCATGCGGAACGCCGAGCCGTATTACGTGTTGACCCGAGGCAACCCCGACCGAGTTTCCGCAAGGCTTGTCCGGCAATAACAACACACCCCTCACAATGCCTGCTCGCAAACAAACGTACGATCGGCACCCTTCGCTCGGCCGAATGCACCCGCCACAGGATCTGGAACGCGTCCAGGCCGAGTATCTGCTCGAAGCGCCACAGATGATCGAGTCGATGTTCGCGGCCAAGCCAGCGCTACGGCCGGTGTATGACCGCTTGTACGACGTCGCGCGGTCGCTCGGCAGGGACGTCAAAATCTGTCCGGCCAAAACCATCGTGCCGTTGTACCGCACGCACGTCTTTGCGCAAATCAAGCCGACCACCAAGACGCGCATTGACCTTGGCTTCGCGCTTCGCCCGTTGATCGAGGACGGCCGCAAGTTCCCCGCCCGCCTGATCGACACCGGCGGCTACGCCAAGAAAGACCGGATCACCCACCGGATTGAGATATTCTCGTTGATGGACATTGACGATGAGGCTCTCGATTGGCTGAAGCAAGCGTACGAACGGAACCAGTAACCGCTCAGGAACTCGCCGAAGCCCTTGCGGCGGCAGCCGCGCAACGGCAAAGCATCAAACTAGGCACCCCACCGGTCCCCGGCGTTCCCGGCGAGGTCGAGATTTCGACGTCGCGTATGACGCGCCTGCTCGAATACGAACCTCGCGACCTCACCATCAGCGTCGAAGCGGGCATGAAATACGGCGAATTGCAGCGCATCCTCGCGGCCAACAATCAGATGGTGCCGCTCGACCCGCCATGGGACGACGAGGTGACGCTCGCGGGAATTCTGGGCGCGAACCTCAACGGACCTCGACGCCGTTTGTACGGCACCGCGCGCGACCTCGTGATCGGCATGACGTTTGCGACGCTCGAAGGTAAGCTTGTCAAAACCGGCGGCATGGTGGTGAAAAACGTCGCCGGCCTCGACATGGGTAAGCTCATGATCGGGTCGTTCGGAACCCTCGCCGCCATCGCGACCGTCAACTTCAAGCTCAATCCGATCCCCAAAGAAACCGCGACGTTCTGTTATTCCTTCGACTCTGCCGCCGCCGCGTTCACGCTGCGCGACCGTGTTCTGAAAGGCCAGATTCAGCCCGCCGCGCTCGACCTTCTGAACCCCGCCGCAAGCCAGGCCGTTGGTCTTGCGCCGACTTGGAACCTGCTGTCGTTGGCCGTCGCGATGCCCGAACGGTTCCTTCGCGAATACAGCGGCGGAACCACGGTGGACAACCAAATCTGGCGAGCCATCGCGAACTTCACGGCCACTTCCAACGCCACGACCATCGCGCGTTACAGCACGACCCACATGGGCATGAAGGACCTGGTTCGCGACGGCATCGCGACTCCGGTGATCGCGCGCGCCGCCTCCGGCATCGTGTACCTGTACGACCCCGCGACACTGCCGCAGAACGCGCCCTACGTCCTCGAACGCGCGCCGCAAGGCGCCGACCGCTGGCCCAAGCCGGACGCCGGCAATCTCGCCGTGATGCGAAACATCAAGAACATGCTGGACCCGCACGGTCTTTTGAACAAAGGCGCCTTGTATGGACGCATCTAACTTGCACAGTCTCGACAAACCGCAGGCTAAGGATCTGGACAAATGCGTGCATTGCGGGCTTTGTCTCAACGCCTGCCCGACCTATCGCGAACTCGGTGTCGAGATGGATTCCCCGCGTGGCCGCGTGTACCAGATGGTGCAGGTCGCTACCGGGGCCGCGCAGATCGACGACAGCTATCGCGAACATCTGGGATTGTGCCTCGCCTGCCGGGGTTGCGAGACCGCATGTCCTTCGGGTGTGCCGTACGGCCGCCTCATCGAGGCTGCCCGCGCGGAGATCGCCGTCAAACATCCGCCGCCGTTTGCGATGCGCGTGGCATACCGTTACCTGCTGCCGTCGCGGTTCAACCTCAAGCTGGCGGGTACGGTTCTGTGGCTGTATGAAAAGCTCGGCCTGAAGTCGATGGCGCGTTCGCTGGGCCTGATTCCCAAGGGTCTGCGCGATGCGGAAGCGTTGGCGCCGCCCATGGAAAAGCCGTTCTTCTACGAATCCTACGGCAAGACGTTTCCGGCCATCGGCAAGCAGAAGTACCGCGTGGCGCTGCTCGGAGGCTGCATCGCGAACCTGAGCTTTGCGCGCCTGAACGACGCGACCGTGCGAGTACTGCAACGCAACGGTTGCGAGGTGGTGATCCCTGCCAGCCAGAATTGCTGCGGCGCGCTGCAAGTCCATGCCGGCATGCGCGACGAAGGCCGCGCGCTGGCCAGACAGAACATCGACGCGATGGTGGACGCCGGTTACGACGCCATCATCTGCAACGCCGGCGGCTGCGGTTCGACGTTGAAAGAATACGACGAATTGCTGGAACACGACCCGCAATACGCCGACAAGGCCAAGCGCTTCGTCGCCCAGTTGAAGGACGTCAACGAGTTTCTGGCGTCGACGGATTGGAACAAAGCGGACCTGAAGCCGCTGCCCATCAAGCTGACCTATCAGGATTCCTGCCATCTGTCGCACGGCCAGAAGATCCGCCTCGCGCCCCGCCAACTGCTGAAGTCGATCCCGGGATTGCAGTTGAATGAGATGCCGGGTTCGGACGTCTGCTGCGGCAGCGCCGGCGTGTACAACGTCGTGCATACCGACGTCTCAATGCAGATCCTCGATTCGAAGATGAGCAACGTGCGCAAGGTGGACGCGCAGTACATCGCCACCGCGAATCCAGGCTGCATGCTGCAGCTACGTTACGGCGCGCAGAAGTACGGGACAGGACACGAGGTGCTGCATGTGGTCGAGGTTCTGGACCGCTCTTATTCTGCTGGCGGCAAATAACAGCAGCAACGCCCAACCCGTCGAACCCGCGACGCGGTTCCCGCGCATTCCCGGCGTCGTTACGCATCTCAGCTTTGACAGTACAAATACGGGCCGCATGGTGGTGAACCGCCAACTGCTGGTCACCACCGACGGCGGAGAATCGTGGACGCGCGCAGTCGCCGATGCGTACCTGGTGCGGTCTCGCTCGCAGGCCTCGCTCACGCAGGCCGGATGGCTCGGATGGTCGCCGCACAACGAGCGTGGACCGGGCAGCAGCGTCGAGTTCTGGCAACTCGATGCCCGCCACGGCGTCGAGGCGCGAGGCGCCAAGCTCTACGTCACCTCCGACAGCGGACGTAGCTGGAAGGATGCCGCCTTCCCTGCCTCCTGCGCGGAGGCCGGCTATAGCGGCACCGCGACGCTGTACTTCCGAGGCGCCCTTGGGCTCCTGCGCTTCACCAGTGGCCACTTCTACACCTCCAGCGACCATGGCGCCACGTG
>JAFDVT010000367.1 GCA_018268875.1 Acidobacteriota bacterium | reverse complement strand
GATGGTCAAGATGAGCGACGGCAAGCGAATGGCCGCCGACATTTACCGTCCCAAGGACACGTCGAAGAAGTACCCCATCATCTTCTCGCGTACGCCGTACAACTTCAATTTCTGGGATGTGCGCAACGGCATGCCTCGCGACTTGTCGCGGGAACTGGCCGCTGTGAAGCGCGGCTACGCCTACGTCGTGATGAACGAGCGCGGGCACTTCTTCTCCGAAGGCAATTACGACATTCTGGGCGCGCCGCTGAGCGATGGAACCGACGCGATCGAGTATCTGACGAGCCAGCCCTGGTCGAACGGAAAGCTGGGTACGATCGGGTGTTCGTCGACGGCCGAATGGCAGATGGCGGTGGCGGCGAACGGTCCCAAAGGGTTCACGACCATGATCCCGCAGGGTTTTGGCGCGGGCGTGGGACGCGTGTCGCCGTACATGGAGCAGGGCAACTGGTATCGCGGAGGCGCGGTACAGATGCTGTTTATCGCCTGGATTTACGGCGAACAGAACCAGGTGCGGCCGATGTTTCCGCCGAACACGTCGCAGGCGGATCTGATTCGCGCGTCGCGGATGTTCGACCTCGCGCCGCAGATGCCTCCGGTGGACTGGGCGAAGGCTTTGGCGCATCTGCCGTCGATCGACATCATCGAGGCGGTGAACGGTCCGCATGGGATCTACGCCGACCGCATGGAAGTGTCGACCGGCGGGGCGATGATGAAGCGTACGCCAAACGACCCGGCGTGGTACCGCGGCGGGCTGTGGCACGACGACAAGAACATCAATATTCCGGGCTTCTGGTTCATGTCGTGGTACGACGTGTCGGTGGGTCCGAACCTTGCGGCGTACAACCATGTGCGCAAGACTGCCTCGCCGGACATCGCCAATCAACAGTACGCGATCATTGCGCCGACGCTGCATTGCGCGTTTACCCGGGCGACTGAGCATACGATTGTCGGCGAACGCGACATGGGCGACGCGCGCCTCAATTACGACGAGTTGACCTACGGCTGGTTCGACCATTTTCTGAAGGGCGAGGACAACAAGATCCTCGAAAAGATGCCCAAGGTGAAGTACTACACGATGGGTTCGAACAAGTGGCAGAGCGCGGACACCTGGCCTCCGGCGGGCGCGGCGCCGGTGACGTACTATCTGGACGGCGCGGGCAAGGCGAACAGCTTGTACGGCGATGGAAAGCTGGTGGCGGCAAAGCCCGCCGGCGCGAGCGTCGCGGATACGTTCGCCTACGACCCGATGAACCCAGTTCCGTCGCATGGCGGCAACGTGTGCTGCACGGGCAACGCGGTGGTGGGTGGCGCTCTCGATCAACAGCAGATGGAGACGCGCAACGACATCCTGGTGTATTCGACGGAGCCTTTGCAGGAAGGTGTGGAAGTGACCGGGGCGATCGACGTGACGCTGTACGCGTCGTCGGACGCCAAAGACACCGACTTTACGGTGAAGCTTGTGGACGTCTATCCGGACGGGCGCGCATACAACCTGGACGAGACGATTCAACGCATGCGGTACCGCGACGGGTACGACAAGCCTCTGGCGTGGATGGAAAAGGGCAAGGTGTACAAAGTGACCTTGCAGCCGATGACCACCAGCAATTACTTCGCCCCGGGACATCGCATCCGGATCGAGGTTTCGAGCAGCAACTTTCCGCGGTTTGACCGCAACATGAATACCGGCGGCAATAACTACGATGAAGCGAAGGGCGTGGTGGCGCATAACGGCATCCACCACGGCGCGCAGTACCCGTCGTCGGTGACGCTGACGGTTGTGAAACAGTAGAGAGTACAGTTATGGCAACTTTGAAGACGGCGGGGCTTGCCGCCCTGATGATGGCTGGCAGTGCAATGGCGGCCGAGACGCTGGTGTTTGTCGGCACCTACACGCGGAATGATTCGAAGGGAATTTACGCGTTCCGGATGAACGACAAGACGGGCGCGCTGGCGCCGTTGGGCGTGGTGGCGGAAACGCCGAGTCCTTCGTTTTTGGCGATTCATCCCAACGGCAAATATCTGTACGCGGTGAACGAGACCAACGGCGGCTCGGTAACGGCCTTTGAGATCGACCGTGCGACGGCGAAGCTGAAGCAGTTGAACACGCAGCCGACCAAGGGCGGCGGGCCGTGCTTCGTGTCGATTGATCCGACCGGTGTGACGGTGCTGGTGGCAAACTACGGTGGCGGCAGCATTGCGTCCTATGGCGTGAAGGCCGACGGAACGTTGACCGAGCCGGTATCTTTCATCCAGCACGAAGGTTCGAGCGTGAACGCCGCGCGGCAGAAGGCGCCGCACGCGCATTCCATCAACATCGACGCACCTCGCAAGAAGGCGATTGTCGCCGACCTGGGGTTGGACAAAGTGCTGTTTTACGACCTCGATGTCGCCGGGCACAAGCTCGGGCCGGCCCACGTGGACGTGAGCATGCCTCCGGGATCGGGTCCGCGGCACTTTGCGATGCATCCGAACCGCAAGACCGGGTATGTCATCAGCGAAATGCTGATGACGATGTCGACGCTGGACCTGACGGCCAATCCTCCCAAGATCCTGCAGACGGTTTCGACGCTGCCGGCCGGCGAGAAGATGGATCCGAAGTATTCGACGGCGGAAGTGGTGGTCCACCCGAACGGGAAGACGGTGTACGGGTCCAACCGCGGCCACAACACCATTGCGCGGTTCGATGTGCTGAAGGACGGGACGCTGAAGTTTGTCGAGACGGTTTCAAGCAATGGCAAGACGCCGCGTAACTTTGCGATCGCGCCGGGGGGCAAGTTCCTGGTGGCGGCCAATCAGGATTCCGGCAACGTTGTCGTGTACTCGATTGGCGCAAACGGTAAGCTAACTCCCACGGGTACGGATGTTCCGGCCGGAATCCCGGTTTGCGTGCGTTTTCTGACTATTAAGTAATACACCGCTATATTGAGGGTTCATCGACGCGCCGATAGTCATTCAGGATTATCATGCCTCGTTGGACCCTTTTGGTCCTTACATTCCTCGCCATTTTGTCGCCACTACCGGTCTCGGCGGCGCGGCGCGAGTACAGCCAGCCGGAAGGGCTCCCCGCGGTGTCGACGATGTGCGTCCTGCAGGACCGCACGGGCTACATCTGGGTGGGTTCCGAGACGGGCGTGTACCGTTATGACGGCACGCGGTTTCAGGAGTTTGGTCCACCGCAGGGTCTGCCGGTGTCGCGAATCCAGTCGATCGCCGAGATGGCCGACGGCACAATGTGGGTCGGGTCGCGACGGCATGTGTACCGGCTCTCGCCGGGCGAATCGAAGTTTCAGTTTGTGGCTCCGCTTACAAACCCTGGTCTTGCGGATTTTCACGGCGCGTTGACGCCGCTGCCCGACGGACGATTGGCGGTGACCTCGCGATCCGGGTTGGTGCTGGCCGTTAAGCGGAAAGGCGCGAACGCGACGGATTGGGCGTACGAACCGATTCCCAGCGATCCGATCGCCGCGGTGCACGCGTCCGGCGACGGGCGGGTGTGGGTCGCGAGCGGCAAGAGATTGGGCTTGCTGCAAGGGACGCGCATTGGCGGCTGGACGGACGTCTCGCCGGAACCCATTCTGGCGGTGGCTTCGAGCCGGGGCGGGGAAGCCGTCTATTTGCGAACCGAGCATGAATTGATCGTGTACCGGCCGGGGTCCGGACGGGCCACGCCCCTGCCGTCACCAGGACCGGTGGATCCGCGCCTGGCCTCGCTCGCCGTGGACCATCGCGGGCATGTCTTGACGAACACCACAACCGGGATCGCGGTGTGGCACGGTACGCAATGGGAGCGTGTGGGACACGCCGAAGGCCTGAACGCGCCGGCGATCAGCGGCTTTTTTCAGGACCGGGAAGGTTCGCTCTGGCTGCCGGCAAACGGCTTCGGACTGTTGCGCTGGATCGGATACGGCGAGTGGAATTCGTATGGCCAGAGCGACGGGCTGCCCGACGATCAGATTGAGTCGCTGCTGCGGGACCGGAACGGCGCCTTATGGGTCGGGACCGGCACCGGGCTAGCGATTTCCGAGGAATCGGGGGGCGTTCGCAAGGTCGAGGTACTGCGCCGGGGTGGACCGGCCGTTTTGTCGCTGGCCGAATCGAAGGACGGTAGCGTCTGGGCGGGCGATGACACGGGACATCTGGAACGGTTCCGCGGGCGTCGCATGACGGGCGCCTGGCAACTGCCGATGCGGGCGATCCGGTCGATCCTGGTGGATCGCGACGGGTACTTGTGGCTCGCCGGAAAACAGGGGATTCAGAGGAGCACGGGTCCTGTCGATGGGTTGGAAGCTGACCAGGTGCTGTTCGCGAATATGACGCCGGTGGAGGTTCCGGCCGACGTCAACGCGACGCACGCGATCCAGACGCACGACGGCAGCCTGTGGTTTGGCACGAATCGTGGATTGCTGCGGCGAACGGGCGGACGGGATCTGTTCCGCTGGACGAAGTTCGGCCCGAAGCACGGCGTGGAGCCGGGTCAATTGTCCGCATTGACGGAAGCGGCCGACCGGCGGGGCATCTGGATTGGGCATCATGACTCCGGGAACCTGGTATACCTGGGCTTCGCGCACGGAGCCGTGAAGCGAACAGTGCTGACGCCGGTGGGGCCGCTGGACAGTCTGGCGTTGTCGCCGGACGGGCAACTCTGGGTTTCCGGCAGCAAGGGCATCGCCGCGCGTGACGGCGACAAATGGCGCCGCTTTCAGACCTTGGACGGCATGGCGTGGGACGACTGCAGTCCCAGGGCATTGCTGGCGTTGCAGGATGGGACGGTGTGGGTGGGTACACGGCATGGATTGTCGCAGTATCATCCGCGTGCATTGCACGTGCCTCCACCTCGCGTGCTGGTGTCGCGCATCCCAACGATGGGCGGCGAGCCAGGCGAAGTGAGCCTTGCGGCGTCGGTGTTGTCGTACCGCAACGAGCATCGCAACCGGATGAAGTACCGGCTGGCGCGTACATCGCCGCTGGGTTTGCGGCATGAGTCGGATTGGGTGGATCCGCTGTCCATGGTCATTCATGAACGGGATCTGGCGGGCGGGTCGTACCAGGTCGAGGTGGCCGGACAGAATGCTAACGGAGTTTGGAGCGTAGAGCCGGCGCGATTGACGTTCGAAGTTCCGCCGCGCTGGTGGGCGACGTCGTGGAGCCTGGCTGTGGCCGCGTTGCTGCTGACGGGAATCTGGGTGTTGGGACTGAAGTTCGCCGAGCGGCATCACCGCAACCGGCAGTACGCGTTGGAATCGGTGATTCGCGAGCGCACGCGCGAACTGGAACATGCCAAAAACATGGCGGAACAGTCCAGCAGGCTGAAAAGCGAGTTCCTGGCCAATGTGAGCCACGAGATTCGCACGCCGATGAACGGCATCCTGGGCATGACGCAACTGGCGCTGGCGACCAGCCTCGACGGCGAGCAATTGGAATACATACAGACGACGAACGAATCCGCGGAATCGCTCCTGCGCATCTTGAACGACATTCTGGATTTTTCGAAGATCGAAGCGGACCGTCTGGACGTCGCCACCGAGCCGTTCGACCTGTGCGAGTGTGTGCGAGGGGTGATTCGTCATTTTGAATTGGCGGCAAGGGCCAAACGGATTTCGCTCGAATTGACGCTGGACGATTGTTTGCCCGCCGCGGTGATCGGCGACGCGAGCCGCCTGCGGCAGGTGCTGGTGAACCTGATCGGGAACGCGATGAAGTTCACCAACCAGGGGTATGTGCGGATTCTGGTGACGCAGAAAGAGCGCCGCGGCTCCGTCTCCCGCGTGCGGTTCGAAGTCTCGGACAGCGGCATCGGAATCGAGAAGGACAAAATCGGCATGGTGTTTGAGCCGTTCCGGCAGGCGGACGGTTCGACGAGCCGGAAGTTCGGCGGTACCGGGCTTGGGCTTTCGATTTCGAGCCGTTTGGTGGAACTGATGGGCGGTACGCATTCGATCGAAAGCGAACCCGGCCGGGGAACGACCATCGGCTTCGAGCTACCGCTGCCCGACGGCGTGTTCCGGCAACGGGAATCGGCGCTAATGGCTCCGTTGCGGAACATGCGGGTGCTGCTGGCGGAAGACAACACCGTAAACCAGTTGCTGGCGATCCGGTTGCTGGAAAAACAGGGTCATTCGGTGGACATCGCGCCGACCGGTCTTGAAGCCTTGAAGCGGCTGGAACGGACGGAATACGACGTGGTTCTGATGGATATTCAGATGCCCGAAATGGACGGCCTTACTGCGACCAGGCTGTGGCGCGACCGCGAAGAACAGAGCGGCGGCGCCCAGCGGGTTCCGATTGTCGCGATGACCGCTAATGCAATGCGCGGGGATCGCGAAAAGTGCATGGAAGCGGGCATGACGGATTACCTGAGCAAGCCGGTCCGCGCCGATGAGTTGCTGCGCTGTTTATACTTTGCGAGCCTTGCCTCAACCGCGGCCGCCGGTGACCGGGCCAGCCATGGCGAGTTGATCTGACCGCTCGATTTCGAGCAATCGGTTGTACTTGGCGAGCCGTTCCGAACGGGTGATGGAGCCGATCTTGATCTGCCCGGCTCCCGACGCGGTGGCGAGATCGGCGAGGAAGCTGTCTTCCGTTTCGCCGGACCTCGCGGAAACCACGCAGCGATAACCCGCCTTGTGCGCGGCTTCGAGCACGGCGAAGGTTTCGCTGAGCGTTCCAATCTGATTCATCTTTACCAGCACGGCATTGGCGCAACCGGTTTCGATGCCTTTTCTCACACGCGCGAGGTTGGTCGTGAAGAAGTCGTCACCGACCAGTTGTAGCCTGCTGTCGAGGCGCTGGGTGAGATTGCGCCAACCCTCCCAATCGTCCTCGGCAAGCGCGTCTTCGACGGAGACGAGCGGGTAACGCTCGGTCCAGGAGGCAAGCAGATCGGTGATCCCGGCCGCGTTGGTGACGACGCCTTCGCGCTTGAGCTGGTAATTGCCCTGATTGTCGTAGAAATGCGACGAGGCTACGTCGATCGCGATGTCCGCTCGCCCGTCTAACTCCGAACTGAGGACGTCCATCGCCGTTTCATTCGACGGCAGAAGCGGGCCCCAGCCGCCTTCGTCGGCGACTCCCGTCAGCACATACCCTTTTTCACGCAGCGCGCGGCCGACGGCGCGATGGATGCTGACGGTGGTCTCGAGGAACTCGCGCACGGTAGCGGCCCGGTTGGGGATGACGAGGAAATCCTGAAACTCGATGTTCGCGCCCGCGTGCAGGCCACCGGAGATGATGTTGATCATCGGACGGGGCAGCGACGCCGGACGCGAAGGCCGAAAGATGTCGCGCAGCGTTTGCCAGAGTTCCTGTCCTGCGGCGACGCTGAGCGCTCGGGCCAGGGCGCAAGACACTCCCAGCAACGCGTTGGCGCCGAGGCGGGACTTGTCCTGCGTACCGTCGAGATCGATCAGCAGTTGGTCGATGGCGGGGAGGCTGGTAGCGTCGCGGCCGATGAGCGCCTGGGCGATCTCGCCGTTCACGTTCGCGGCGGCCTGCGCGGCGGGCAACGCGACGGCCTCATGCTTGCCGGTGGAGGCTCCGGCGGGGACTTGCGCCTGTGCGCGCGCGCCGCCGGACAGGGTGAGTTCAACGGCGATAGTCCAGTTGCCGCGCGAGTCGAGGATCGGCCAGGACTGGACCGATTGGATGGTCATTGGACAGTTAGGGTTTGTAGGCGACGCAGTCGATTTCGACACGCATACGCGGGCTGGCGAACTTGACTTCGACGGTGGTGCGGGCTGGCTTGTGGTCGCCGAAGAACTTGGAGTACGCCTCGTTCATGGCGGCGAAGTCGTTGCCGTCCTTCAGGAACACGCCACAGCGCACGATGTCGGTGCGGCTGGCGCCGGCGCCCTGCAAAATGATGTCGATGTTCTCGAGCGTGCGAAGCGTTTCAGCCTGGATGTCGCCGTCGATCCAGTCGTTGGTAACGGGGTCGATCGCGCCCTGGCCGGACACGAAGATAAAGCCGCCGGCTTTGATGGCGGGCGTGTAGGGTCCCCGGGGCTCAATGGCCCCGGGCGGGAAAATGCGTTCGAGCACTTAGTCCTTCCTCTTACGCGGCGAGGGGGAACGGCGCGGTTTGTCGCCACCGCCGGAAGACTTGGTCGCACGCTTGCGCGGCGACGCCTGCTTCTTGGGCTTGGGCGGCGGAGGGTTGGGTTCGAAGATGGTCGGCTGGCCTTCGACGATGGGTTGCGGGCCGTCGTCCTCTTCCTCCTCCGGCGGCAGTTCAGCTTTGGGCGGAAGGGCCGGCGGATAGAACTCGGCGCCAAGGTACACAAGCAGGCCTCGGTCTTCGTCGGGCTGCGTGCGGACCACGCCTTTGTCCTGCGAGTAGTTGAGGAACTCGCCGAAGGATTGGAAGCCGTACGTCTTCTGGTCGAAGTTGTTCTGCTCTTCCTGCATCCAGGTGGCGAGCAAGTCGCCGAGGACGCCTTCTTCCACTTCCAGGCGATGGTTTTCGAGGACATCGCGAAGCAGCGGCAGCGCTTCTTCCGGTTGCGGAAGGGGCTTGCCTGCGCCGCCTTTGCGCTCGATCAGCAGGCGTCCACCGCCACCGGTGACGACGACGAGATCGGCGCGCTTCAAGCGGTCGACGAATTCCGAAAAGCTGTGGGCTCCGTAGGCGCGTTCGTTGAAGGCGGAGTCCAGTTGCAGCATCGTGGACTTGAGCAGGCCGAGCTGCGGCTGGACGCCGCGGCGTTCAAGGACCTGCAGGGCGCGTTCGACGAGCGGCATCGACTGATTGAGGTCGAGTGCCGGTTGGCGTTCCTTACGCGGCTGTTGCTGTTGTTGTTGCTGGGACGGTTGCTGCTGCTGGCCACCGCCGCTCTGTTGGCCGTCGCCAGACGACGAGGCTGCTTCCTGGTTGTTCTTGTTATTGCTGCTGCGCTGTTGCTGCTGCTTGTCGCGGTCGCTGCGGCGGTCGTCGCGCGGGCGAATTTTTTCGCGTTCGGCGCGGCTCGGGTCTTCCTGATCGGCGACCATGAGCAGCGATTCGTAGCTGATGAACTCGTGGCAGTTCTGTTGCAGGATCGTGGAGGTAAAGGCTTTGCCTCCGACGACGAACACGGTTTTGCCGAATTCCTTGAGCTTGTTGAGCAGCGGAACGAAGTCGCTATCGCCGCTGATGATCGCAAAGGCATTGACATGCGAATGCGTGAAGGCCATTTCCAGGGCGTCGAGGGCGAGGTTGATGTCGGCGCCGTTCTTGTCGCCGCGGAAGGAGGGAATGCGCTGCACCATCTGCACCGCGTTTTCGGCCATCTGGCGCGTCGCCTGTTCCTGGCGTCCCCAGTTGGCGTAGGCAAACTTTGCAACGACGTCGCCACGTTCCTTCAACGCTTCCAAGGGAAGAGAAACGTCGAACTCGCGGCGCAGTGTGGATTTGACGCCAATCTCGATGTTGTCGTAGTCCACAAAGACTGCGATGTTTTGTTTATCTTGCATTCAATTGGTTCCGTGCCCAGAGACTACGCGCGCATGTGTGTCCTGGATCGTTTTTCAGTTTATCAGTACCACGCGGGCGTATGAATCCCACCGGACGGTTCAGCGGACTGCAATCCCAGACGTTCTTCCTGGCAGAAAACATTGCCTCGCTAGTTCGCCGCGGCCGCGATAACCGTCTCGCCATTGCGCATCTGAAGCTGAATTCGTGGGATGCCCGAATACACCTCGATGCGTTCGGCAAGGGCCTGCGAATGCGTTGTGATCCACAGCTGCGTTGTCTTGGATGCGATCCCGATGAGGCGCGCGAGGGGGTCGATCAGGTCCGGATGAAGGCTGGATTCGGGTTCGTTCAACCCCAGTAACGACGGTGGCCGCGGACTGAGGAGTGCCGCACAGAGGCAAAGGAATCGCAATTGTCCGTCGGAAAGTTCACGGGCGTCCAAGGGCCGCAACAGTCCGGGTACTTCAAGGCTCAGACGGAAGCGCGTCCCATCGGCTTCGATCAGCAATATGGCGTTGCCCAGGGCGAGGCGGATGGTTTCTTCGAGCGCCTGCTTGTCGCCGATTTCGAGGATCGTTTGCAACGCGGCGGCGAGGTCCGATGCGTCCGCGCTGAGCACCGGGGTTTGCACGCCGATCTGCGGATGCCGGAGGGGAGAGGCCGCGTCGGTCCGAAAGTGATGATAGAAACGCCAGTTGAGGATGTTGTTACGGATGCTCGAGATTTCGGGATACAGGTGCGGGTCGATAATCTGAGCGAGCACGGAGTCGAACTTTGAGACACCGAAAGGATGCGCGACCATTGCGCCCTCGTTGTTTCGAAGCCACGCGGAGGGTTCGTCGCGCTTCAGCATCAGTACTCGCTTGTTGGTTCCGGCGGGCCAGATGTATTCTTCCTTCACTCGCGGGTCCAGTGTGAACATCGTGGGCTTGCCGGGTTCGCTGCCGAGCGCGTACTCATTCTTCGAGGGCAAGCCGATCTGCAATTCGTAGCCGTAGTCCTCGTCTTCGTAACCGATGATGACGCGGCGTGGCGGGCGTTTGCGCTGCAGGCGGATTCGTTCGCCGCCTGCCCAAAAGACGCTCGGCGTGCCTCCTTCTTCGGCAATCGCGCGGGCGAGGCGGCCTTCCGTGGCACGCGCCAGAAGGACGAGTGAGTTGTACAGGTTCGACTTGCCGCAGCCGTTCGGCCCGGTGAGGACGTTCACCGGCGTTAGCTGCAACGTGAGATCGCGGATCGAGCGGTAGCCTTCGATGTCGAGCTTGCGAATCATGCGGCGCTTATTTCGCCGCCGGAGGCGGTCCGGACGGGAACTTCGTCACCATGCCTCCGCCCGTCTTCACGACCTTTTCCATGTCGTCGAGTTCGGAGACCAGCCAATCGGTGAAGTTCTCCACTCCGGTTTCGGTGACCGCGACGACGTCCTCATAACGGATATACAGATTCTCGTCGGGGACGCGAAGTTGGGGGTCGATCGAGAAGACGTGGCCGGGCTTCAGCGGACCTCCACTATAAGGACCATCGTCGTGGACCGCGAGGCCAACCGGGTGCGAGAAAACACCGCCTCCGCGCTCGACCAGTTCGCGGGCCGCGCCTTCGTAGGCGGGCTTTGAGAACTTCGTCTTCGCGAACACCGGTTCCATCGCGACCTTCGCTTCGGCCATGATCTGCTTTGCCGTTACCCCGGGGCGGATGCGCTTGATGATCGCGTTGCGGTATTCGAGGACGAACTGTAGAAGCTCGCGCTGGACGGGCGTGTACTTGCCGTTCACCGGCCACATGCGAGTGACGTCGCTGGTGTAGTACTTGTAGTCCGGCGCGAAGTCCATGAGGACGAGTTGGCCGCTGTCGAGGCGCGACATGTTGCGGTAATAATGCGCATTCCAAATGTTCGCTGTGCCGGCGGCGGTGATGGAGCGGTAACCTTCGAGGCGCGCTCCGTTGACGAGGAAAACGTAGCGGGCTGCGGCGTCGAGTTCGTATTCGTACATGCCGGCCTTGGTGCTCTTCATCGCTTCTAAAATGCCTTGGCCCGCGATTTCCGAAGCTCGCTTGATGAGCGAAACCTCGCGAGGGCTTTTGACGCTGCGGAGTTCGTCGAGGATGGGCGTGAGGTCGGCGAACTTCATACGCGGAAAGCGTGTCATCAACATGCTGGTGAACTGCTGTTCGCGCGGGATGCGGCTGTCCCAAAAGTCGTTGAGGATCGCCATGTTGGCGGCGTTGATCTCATAACGGCTTTGCGAGGTTCCTTCGGCGGGCGAGAACAAGCTGTAAATCGTAATGGGCTGCTGGCCGCGTTGCGACGGGATGTTCATGAAGTTGCCGCGCAGCGCGTCGAGGTCGGCGACGGTGTCCGCACCGGTGATCTTTTTGACCTGCTCCACGTCTTCCGACGAAAGCACGCGGCCTTCCGAGGCCTCCAGGCGCGCGTTGCGCGGCGGCAGAAACAACGTGGACTTGCGCGTGCGGCCGTCGAGCAACAGGTACGAATGCGGCGTCTCGATGCCGCACAGATAGTAAAACTCGTTCGACTGGCGCGGCATGATGAAGCCCGCGGTGAGCGGCACACCTTGGACGAACGCGACCGCGTTGTTGCCGATCTTGTCGTAGAGTTTGGCCCAGCGCGCCTGGAATTCTTCCGGCGGAAAATCCTTCTGGAACCAGGGCGCGGACTGTCCGGTACAGAGGAAGGTGGCGAGGAAGAATGCGGCGAGGACGCGCGAGAGCGGCATGATGCTCTCTATGCTACCCCCTACTACTGCTGCAGCAGTTCGCCGAAGAGGCGTCCGAGGCCGCTGAGCAGCGTTTCCGGCGGGATGTTGGGTTGCAGCGGCACCATCAACACGCCCGCCGGTGAGAACTGCGTGCCCGGAGTTGCCTGCACGATCGACATGAGCCGGGCGGGGTCCACCTTGGACTGCGGATGGAACTTGATGTTCAACTTGCCGGCGCGGCGTTCGACGTTTTCGACGCCCAGTTTTTCGGCGAGGCTCTTCACCATGGCGAAGCTGAGCAGGTTGGCGAGTTCGGCGGGCGCGGGGCCGTAACGGTCGGAAAGTTCGTCGGCGACGCGCTTGGCGGCGGCTTCGTCCTTGACGTCTGCAATGCGTTTGTAGGCGCGCAGGCGCTGGTGTTCGTCGGAGATGTAGGTCGACGGGATGCGGATGTCGAGGCCGAGGTTGAGGTTCGAATGGATTTCGAGCGGGACCTCTTCGCCCTTCAATTCCTGCACCGCTTCTTCGAGCATCCGAACGTATGTTTCGAATCCGACGGCTTCGATATGGCCGTGTTGCTCGCCGCCGAGGAGGTTGCCGGCGCCGCGCAGTTCCAGATCGAGCGCGGCGATCTTGAACCCGGCTCCGAGGTCTGAAAATTCCTTCAGCGCTGCCAAGCGCTTGCGTGCGACTTCGGATAGCTCGGTGTCCTGCGGGATCAATAAATACGCGTACGCGCGGCGGTTGGAGCGTCCGACACGTCCTCGCAGTTGGTAAAGTTCCGACAGGCCGTGGCGTTCCGCGTTCTCGACAATGATCGTGTTGGCGAGCGGGATGTCGATGCCGTTTTCGATGATGGATGTCGCGACGAAGACATCGAATTCGCGGCGCATAAATCCCAGTAGGACCTTCTCCAGTTCGGCATCGCCCATCTGGCCGTGGCCCACGCCGATGCGAACGTTGGGCATCGCTTCCTGGATGGAGGCGGCGCGCATGAAGATGGAGTCCACGCGGTTGTGCACGAAGTACACCTGGCCGCCGCGCGACAGTTCCTGTTCGATGGCGGACTTGACGATCTCCATGTCGAAGTGGGCGACGACGGTGTGGATCGCCAAGCGGTCCTTGGGCGGCGTTTCGATGACGCTCATGTCGCGGATGCCCAGCAGCGACATATGCAAGGTGCGCGGAATGGGCGTCGCCGACATGGTGAGGACGTCGACGTTCTTGCGGAGTTGCTTCAGGCGCTCTTTGTGGCGGACGCCGAAACGTTGTTCTTCATCCACGATCAGCAGGCCGAGATCCTTGAATTTGACGTCCTGCGACAGGATGCGGTGGGTTCCGATCAGGACATCGACTTTGCCCTCTTCGGTGTCTTCCAGAACCTGCTTGATTTCCTTCGCGGTGCGGAAGCGGCTCAACTGATCGATGCGGCAGGGGAAGGCTTGAAAACGCTTACGAAAGGTTTCGTAGTGTTGGAACGCCAGTACGGTGGTGGGCGCGAGGACCGCCACCTGCTTGCCGTCGCCCAATGCTTTGAAGGCCGCGCGCATGGCGACCTCGGTCTTGCCGAAGCCGACGTCGCCGCAAAGCAGGCGGTCCATGGGCTGTTCGGATTCCATGTCGCGCTTAATCTGCGAAGCCGCCTCGATCTGGTCTTTGGTGGCGGTGAAGTCGAACGAGTCTTCGAACTCGCGTTGCCAGTTGGAATCCGGAGAAAACGCGAAGCCTTCGGCGGTTTTGCGCTGGGCGTAGAGCTTGAGCAACTCTTCCGCCATGTCGCGCATTTTGGCTTTGACGCGGGTTTTGGTTTTGTTCCACGTAGCGCCGCCGAGCTTGTCGATGTGCGGTTTGGATTCGCCCGCGCCGCGGAACTTCTGGACGAGGTCCATGCGCGTCAGCGGCACGTAGAGACGAGCTTCGCCGGCGTATTCGAGAAGCATGAAGTCGCCTTTGAGGTCGCCCTGGGCGATCTCGCGAAGGCCGAGGAACTTGCCGACGCCGTGCTGCGTGTGGACGACGTAATCGCCCGGCTTCAAGTCCGCGATGTCGGCCGCAAAGGCCGCCATTTGGGCCTTTGTCGCGGGCTGGCGAACGATCAGTTCGGAGGTTTCGAACAGATCCTCGCTGCCGATGATGGCGAACTTCGCGTCGTGGATGACGACGCCGCGTTTGATGCCGCCTTTGACAAGGAACGTAGAGGCAACGTCGCCCGCGAGATAGGAACGTTCAGCAAGGTACTGGCGGGCGGGGTCATTGGCCTCGACGCTGGCCTGAAACGGGACGGAGTACTCGTGAAAGATGTCGGCGAGGCGTTCCAGTTCGCCGGAGGAAGCGGCGAAGAAGGCGACGCGATTGCCTCGCGCGACCAGGTTGCGGGCTTCGGCGACAGCGACCTGGATGTTGCCGTGGAAGGTCGACGAAGGACGTGTTGGAATGTGCCCGGATTCGGCGGTGGGGACGCCGATTTCCAGTTCACGGAGGCGCAGTTCGGTGAAGTCGCCGATCTTGCCTTGCAGTTCGCCCCAGGTGAAGAAGTTGAGGGCGGGGTCGATGATGCTTTTCTTTTCGGAATCTTCGAGGCGCTTCCAAAGGCGTTCCGCGGCGGAGGCGATGGCTTCCGGTTCGTCGAGTACGACGATAGCGTTGGGCTGGAAGGACAGGATGGAATGTTCGCGCGGGTGGACCAGCGGAAC
Source organism: Acidobacteriota bacterium (assembly GCA_018268875.1). Lineage (GTDB taxonomy): Bacteria > Acidobacteriota > Terriglobia > Bryobacterales > Bryobacteraceae > F-183. Next base: position 967 of record JAFDVT010000367.1, on the reverse strand, counting down.
CAGGTATTCCCAGCCGGGGAACGAATCGCCGGGGCTCGCAACGCCGTTGTAGTCGATCTTTTCGGCGATGTCGTGAAACAGCTTGCGCGACCTTGGGTATTCGACGAGCGGAAGAATGCCGACGTCGTTGACTTTGAGGACCGATCGCTGCGTTTCGACATCGAAGCGGCGGATGGATTCGATTTCATCGCCGAAGAATTCGATGCGGACGGGCTTTTGCGATTCGGCGGGAAAGATGTCGAGGATGCCGCCGCGGAGCGAGTATTCGCCCATCATTTCGACGGGTTCGCGGCGTTCGTACCCGATGCTTTCGAGATGGCGGATCAGGTCGTCGAGCGGCAGTTCCTCGCCCTTGCGGATGTGAATGCCGAGTTGCTGATAAAAGTCCGGCGACTCGGTTCGCGTCAGCGCGGCGGCGGCGGGGATGACCGTGATCGGGACCTTGCGCGTCGCGAGACGCCAGAAGCCGATGGCGCGCTGTTCGGCGATTTCAGAATGCGGCGAAAGACGCTGGTTGGGCAGTACGTCGAGCGCGGGGATCGACTGCGGTCCTTCGAGGTCCGGGCGGCGCACCAGGATGTCGAAAAAGGTTTCTACGGCTTCTCCGATGATCTCGGCTTGGCGGGCGCCGTCGACGATCAGGATCTGCGGGCGCTCGGTGAGTTGCCAGAGCAGGACCAGGTAAAGCGCTTTGGCGGTTGGCGTGAGGCCGGACAGGCTGAAGCGATTGCCTTCCTGGCGCGTGATGTGGCTGACGAGTTCCTGGAACGCGGGTACCCGGGTGGCGCTTTGGAAAAGCTCTCGAATGGCCGGGTTGATCATGCGGTGCGGGAAAGGATGTCGGCGACGACGTTGGAGGTGGAAAAGCCGGGTTCGAGCGGGATGGTCATCACCTTGCCGCCCGCGGCTTCGACTTCCTCGCGGCCGGCTATGTAGTGGGTCCAGTCGGCGCCTTTCACCAGGATGT
>JAFDVT010000366.1 GCA_018268875.1 Acidobacteriota bacterium | reverse complement strand
CCTGAAGACGTTCCTGCTGTCGCGGTCGCCCGTGGAAGGTTTTTCGAAGTCCAACGGCCATGGCCGCAAACAACTGGGCGGCGAGGCTTCGTCGCGCCAGTCGAACCTGATCGTGGAGTCCGCCAAGGCAGTGTCTGAAGATAAGTTGCGAGAGATGCTGAAGGACGAATTGAAGCGCCAGAACAAGCCCTATGGACTCTACTTTCGCGAAGTCACCGGCGGGTACACCACGACGGGCCGCCGCGGCTTGCAGGCCTACACAGTGATTCCGCTGGTGGTGTTCCGCGTCTACGCCGACGGGCGTCCGGACGAGATGGTTCGCGGCGCGGACATCGTGGGCACGCCGTTGACCAGCTTCAGCAAGATTCTGGCGACATCCGACAAGCTTGGCGTGTTCAACGGCATCTGCGGCGCCGAAAGCGGCAGCGTACCGGTGTCAGCGATTTCGCCGTCCATCCTGATTTCGGAAATCGAAGTCCAGCGCAAGGAACAATCGCGCGACAGGCCACCGTTGTTAACACCGCCATCGTCGTTGTCGTTGTCGAACGGGGGTGCTCGCTAATGCGGAAAGCAATCCTCGCTTCGCTGCTTTGCGCCACGCTGTTTGCACAACAGCAACCGCAAGCCACCGACCCGATTCTGAAAGCGATGCTGGCCGAAATCAACAGGTCCAAAAGCCTGCAGTTGATGGGCCTGCTGCCGTACTTTATCGCCTACAGCGCGGAGGATCAGGAACAGACCGTGGTAAACGCCACGCTGGGCGGCATCACCAACGCGCGGCAGACCGCGAACCGCATGCCGTTTGTCACGGTTCGCGTCGGCAGCTACGAGATGGACCAGACGAACCAGGTGTACTCCAACATCTACTCCGGTTCGCGCTACGACAACGATTTTCTGCCGCTCGACGACAACATCGACCTGATGCGCCAGAACTTCTGGCTAGCCACCGACCGCGCCTACAAATCGGCGGTGGAATCGATGGCGGCCAAGCAGCAGATCCTGAAAAACATCAACGTAACCGAGCAGCTGCTGCCGGACAACCAGCAAATGCCGGCGTTGTTGAAGATCGTGCCCGGCCCGCGCAACAAGGTGAACTTCGACGAATGGAAGGCCCGGACCACGAAACTGTCGGCCGTCTTCGGCGACTTTCCGGAGGTCCTCGCCTCGGCCGCCGAGTTTGAAGCCTTGTCCAGCATTTCCTATCATCTGAACACCGAAGGCACGATGGTGCGCTATCCGGACTACCTGACGACGATGCGCATTCGAGCCGTTGGGCAAGCGCCGGATGGTTCCGTGGTGCGCGATGCCACTTCGTTCCTCGCCTTTGAAGACACAAAAATGGCCGGTGACGGTGTGATGCAGACCGCCGCTCGCAAGGTGGGTGAGAACGTGAAGGCGCTAGTAGCGGCGCCCGTTGGCGAATCCTACATCGGGCCGGTGTTGTTCGAGCCGGTGGCGGCGGCGCAATTGTTCGGCCAAATGCTCGGCGACAACCTGCGGAATCCGCGCCGTCCGTTGAGCGAACCGGGCCGCAACGTCCCGTTCCAGCCCAGCGAACTTGACGGCAAGGTGGGGTCGCGCATCCTGCCGGACTGGTTCGACGTCACCGACGACCCGACCATGGAGTCCAAACAGGGCCACGCCTTGATGGGACACTATCTGATCGATACCGAAGCGGTGGCGCCCAAAGCCGTCAAGCTCGTGGAAAAGGGCGTATTGAAGGAGTTCCTGCGCACTCGGCAACCCATCAAGGGCTTTACGGGAAGCACCGGTCACGCGAGGCTCGCGGGCAACTTCGGCCATCGTTCGGCGGCGATCGCGAATCTGATGGTGACCGCGGCCCCGGGTCCACAGACCAAGCCTCTGGCGGACCTGAAGAAGGACCTGATCGAGATGTGCAAGCAGCGCAGTAAGCCCTACGGCATTCTGATTCGGAAGATGGACTACCCGAGCACGGCATCGGTCGGCGAGTTGCAGGCGATGTTCCAGAGCATCGCGCAATCCGGCAGTACGACGAGGCCGGTAGCGCCGTTGACGCTGGTGTACCGCGTGTACCCCGATGGTCGCGAGGAATTGATTCGCAACGTACGGCTAAAGAACGTATCGACGCGTTCGCTGCGCGACATCCTTTCGGTGACATCCGAAGTCGCGATGTACGACTACGTGAACAACAACGCGCCCTTCGCGCTGATGGGCATTCCGGGGTACCTGGCGCCGTCGACAGTGGTCGCGCCCGGCGTGCTGTTCGACGAACTGGAAATCGACCGGATTCGCGACGACACGGCAAAGCCTCCGGTAGCGCCTCCGCCGTCGCTGCGGTAACGGAGACTCCACCTAAAAAGAGAAGCCCCGGCATTCAACCGGGGCTTTTTCTATTTGTGTTTTTGGAACTCGACTAACTCGCGAGGCTGCTTTCAAGCGCTGTCGACCACGGACATTTGAGCTCCGCGATCGAGGCGTCCACCAGCGTCGACGCGCCGTTGCGAATCTGCAGACGTTCACGCATCGTTTCGCCCAACCGCAGGCATTCGACGCCGTGCTTTTGCGCGATGGCTTGCACCGCCTTGGCATCGGACGTCGCAACAATCACTCGTGAAGGACTCTCTGCGAACAGCAGAAGATCCGCGCGAACGTTCGCGTTCAACTCGATCTTCGCGCCCACACCGCCGAACGAACATTCGGCGAGCGCCACACCCAGACCGCCGTCGCCAAGGTCGTGCGCAGATGCCGCGACACCCGCGCGAGCGATCTCGCGAATCGCCGTCTGCACGCGCTTTTCGTAATCCATGTCGAGCGCCGGCGGCAGACCCCAGATCGTGTTCAGAATGTTCTTGGCATACTGCGTACCGCCGAACCGTTGCAGGTTTTCGTCGATGCGGAGTCCACCGATCAGCAGTACCTGCAGGCCGGCCTTGGGGAACTCCATCGGCACGGGAACCGCGGTCGGCAGCAGACCGACAATGCCCATCACAGGCGATGGAAAAATGCCTTCGCCCAGTGTTTCGTTGTAGAGGCTGACGTTGCCGCCCGTGATCGGCGTCTCGAAGAACGTGCAGGCCTCGGACATGCCTTCCACCGCTTCCACCAACTGCGCCATGATCTCCGGACGTTCCGGATTGCCGAAGTTCAAGTTGTTAGTCGCGGCCACAGGTTCCGCGCCCACCACCGACAGATTACGGCAGCATTCGGCGATGATCAGTTTCACGCCTTCGCGAGGATCCAGCAGACAGTAACGCCCGTTGCCGTCGAGCGACATCGCCACGGACGTTCCCGTTTCTTTGATGCGAACGATCGCCGCGTCGCTGCCGGGTCCTTGCACCGTGTTGGTGCGAACCGTGTGGTCGTACTGTTCCCAAATCCAGCGCTTGGAACACAGGTCGGGCGAACCGAGCAGGCGAATCAGATCGGCTTGTACATCGGCCGATGGCGCAAAGTCCGGCGCGTCGAATGGAGCATTCGCGCGGTAGGGCTTGGCATTGTGCGGACGGTCGTAAATCGGGGCTTCGTCGGCCAGCGCGCGGTTGGACAGCTCAGCCATCACCTCGCCGTTGTGCTTGACGCGCAGCAGACCGTCATCGGTAACCGTACCGATCGTCACCGCGTCGAGTCCCCACTTCTTGAACACCGCGAACACTTCGTCCTCGCGGCCTTTTTCAGCCACCAGCAGCATGCGTTCCTGCGATTCCGACAGCATCATTTCATACGCCGTCATGCCGGTTTCACGCTGCGGGACGTACTTCAAGTCGATTTCGACGCCGGTTTCCGCGCGGCTGCCCATTTCGCAGGTGGAGCAGGTCAGGCCCGCGGCGCCCATGTCCTGAATACCGACGATCGCGCCGGTCTTCATCGCTTCCAGGCAAGCCTCCAGCAGAAGCTTTTCCATGAACGGATCGCCGACTTGCACGTTCGGACGCTTCGAACTCGATTCGGCGTTGAACTCTTCAGACGCCATGGAAGCGCCCTGGATGCCGTCGCGGCCCGTCTTGGCTCCGACGTAGATCACGGGATTGCCGATGCCGGTCGCCCGGCCGTAAAAGATGTCGCCATGCTTGGCCACGCCAAGCGCGAAAACGTTCACCAGCGGATTGCCGTTGTAACAAGGCTCGAACACGGTTTCGCCGCCGATAGTAGGTACTCCGAAGCAGTTGCCGTAGTGCGAAATGCCCGAAACCACGCCTTTGACAATCGACTTGGTACGAGGCGCGTCCAGCGAACCGAAACGCAGCGCATCCATCACAGCGATGGGGCGCGCACCCATGGTGAAGATGTCGCGCAGGATGCCGCCAACGCCCGTCGCCGCGCCCTGAAAGGGCTCAATGAAGCTCGGATGGTTGTGCGACTCGATCTTGAACGCGATGCAGTATCCACCGCCAATGTCGATGATGCCAGCGTTCTCGCCAGGGCCTTGCAGCACCAGTTTCGACCGCGTAGGCAGCTTCTTCAGATGGATTTTCGAGCTTTTGTAGGAGCAATGTTCGCTCCACATCACGCCGAAAATGCCCAGTTCGGTGGGGGAAGGTTCGCGTCCCAGCAAAGACACGATCTTGTCGTACTCCGATTGCGTCAGGCGATTACGCGCAATCAGGTCGGGTGTGATGGAACTCATTATTTCGAAGAGGAAGACGAAAGTGCGGGAACCGAAGCGATCAACGATTGGAACAGCGCCAAACCTTCGACAGAGCCCATCAGCGGATCGCAAACGCGTTCCGGATGCGGCATCATGCCAAGAACATTGCGGCCTTCGCTCAGGATTCCCGCGATATTGCGGGCCGAGCCGTTGGGATTGTCAAGGTAACGGAAGGCGATGCGATCCTCGGCTTCCAACTGGTCGAGCGTGCGTTGGTCGGCCGTGTAGCAACCCTCGCCATGCGCCACCGGAAAGGTAACCGTGGAACCTTTGGTCATCTCGCAGGTAAACGGCGAATCGGTGGTGGCCACCTGCAGCCGTACGTTCTTACAGACAAAAGAAAGCTGCGTATTGCGCAGCAGCGCGCCGGGCAGCAAGCCGCTTTCCGTCAGGATCTGAAACCCGTTGCAGACGCCGAGCACAGGCCCGCCGGCCGAGGCGAACTTCTTGATCGCGGCCATCACGGGCGAAAATTTGGCGATCGCGCCGCAACGGAGATAGTCGCCGTAGGAAAACCCGCCGGGCAGGATCACGCAGTCGATATCGTTCGCGATGGACGGCGAATCATGCCAAATGTATTCGGCCTGCTGGCCCGCGTTCGCCGAGGCGGCGTAGAACGCGTCATGATCGCAATTGGAACCGGGGAAAACAACAACGCCGAATTTCATGGCCGCGACTTATTATTGCGCGGCCGCGGCGGCCTCAGCGGCAGCGGCGGCGGCAGCTTTTTTGGTGGTCTTGCGCTTCTTTTCCGAAGGAGGCGTACGATCGCTCTTCTTCAGATTCGGCAGCACAATGCTCAGCACGAACTTCTTTTCGCCCTGTTCGTCGAACTTGATGACGATATGCTCTTCGGTGCAGGATGACACAGAACCCAAGCCAAACTTGGGGTGCTCCACCTGAGCGCCTGCGGCAAAAGGCGGTTTAAAAGCCATTTTTGGGAGTATCCTCTGTCCCTATTATAGCGCCTTCATGTTTCAGTAATAGTGAAAGACTCCGTCATGCAACGACATCGCGCTTATTGCAAGTAAAACGAGTACAGCGCATCGCCGGCGGCCACCAGCAAGTACTGCTTGCCGTCCAGCGTGTACGTCTGCGGCGCGTTCGACACATTGCCCAACCGCGCGTGCCACAGGATCTTGCCCTTCGCCGCTTCATAGGCGATCAAATTTCCACTGACGTCTCCGGCAAACACAAGGCCTCCCGCCGTCGTCAGAACCCCGTTCCCCGCGCCGAACCCGCCTAATGACGCATGCTTATGCCGCCACGCGATCTTGCCGGTCTTGTAGTCGATCGCCGTCAGATACGTACCCATCGACGCTACGAACTGCTCGTCCTTGCCGCCCAACCCCATCGCTCCGCGAGGATCGGTTTCCGTCAGATAGTACATCGCGTACGTATCGCTTTGCGGCACATAAAACAGGCCGGTATCCGGTGAGTACGCGGCCGGCGGCCAGTTGGTCGCGCCGTAGTTGTTCGGCGACACCAGCGAACCGGGCACCAGCGAATCCTTCTTCGGATCCCGAATCGTCTGTCCCTTGGCGTTGATCTCTTTCACCCAGTTGACGGTGTCTGAAAACTTGCTGGTCAACAGGTGCTCGCCCGTCACGCGATCGACGACATAAAAGTACCCGTTGCGATCCGCATGCAGCGCCATTTTGCGAGCCTTGCCCTTGAACTCGCCGTCTACAAGAATCGGAGTTTCGCTCGAATCCCAGTCATGCGTGTCGTGCGGATTCAACTGGAAATACCACGCCATTTTGCCGGTTTCCACGTTCAACGCCACCAGCGAACACGTGTACAGATTGTCTCCATCGCGCGACTTCGGGTTCGTGTACGACGGCGAAGGATTGCCCGTGCCAAAGATATACAGCTTGGTTTCCGGGTCGTAGGAACCGGGTATCCAAACGTTGCCGGCGCCCAGCCTCGCGCCTTCGAGCGTCCCCCACGTCTCAAGACCCGGGTCGCCTTTCTTCTGCGGCACCGTGTACCAGGTCCATTGCACGTCGCCCGTTTCCGGATCGCGCGCCTGCACATAACCGGGCGCGTCCAGATCGTTACCCGTGCCGATGATGATGTGGTTGCCGATCACAATCGGCGCCATCGTCGAAAAATACTGGCGGTCGAAATCGGCGATCTGCTTGTGCCATTTCTCCTTGCCGGTTTCGGAATCGATGCACACCAGATAGTCGTCGGGCGTCTCCATGTAAAGCCACTTGCCCCACATGCCAAGACCTCGATTACCGATATGCGTCCCGCCCTTGGTCTTCCAGTAGTAATGCCAAAGCACGCGCCCGTCGCGAGCATCGACGGCCCACGCGTTATCGGGCGTCGACAAATACAGCTTGCCTTCCACCTGCAGGATCGACGCGCGAATGTTGGCCGCACCCGTGCCGCCAAGGTCGCCGGAACCTTCCCCTCCGACGATCGTGGGAATCGGCGGAGGACCGAACCGTCCACCACCACCAAAGCCAGACGCGCCCGCAGGCGCTCCAGGACCCGTCGTAACGCGTGTCGTCCACGCCATCGACAGACCCTTCACATTCGAAGTGTTGATCTCTTTCAGGCGGCTGTAGCGCTGCCCCGAATAGTCGCCCGAATAAGTCGGCCACGCGTCCGAAAGAGGCTTGGTGAGCGTCGCGGGATCGAGCGCCTGAGCCTGATACAACAAGGCGGAAATCAGCAGAAAGGAGGTCATTTGACGGTCACCAGATAGGCAGTCAGGTTATGGATGTCTTCGTCGCGATAGGTTCGCAGCAGCGCCTTGTGCGGGGCCAGAGGCTCGTTGATCACGACCTTGGGATGGTCGCCGTCGCGCGTCATCGTATGCCGCACGTTGTTCGCGTCGAACCACGACACCAGAAAGTCGTCCACGCGTTCCAGGCGGCCGCCAAGCTTCTTGCCATCGGCCGTCGTGATGTCCACCGTCACGGGTGGAACTTTCAACCCCAGCGTTGCCGCGCGAGCGCCGCCCGAACCCGGCATCAGCCAGGTTTGCTGCAGCAACTTGGCATCGTCAATGCGGGACCCGATGGCTTTCAAATCACCGGTCACCGAATGGCATTTGGCGCAGGTTTGCTGGAAATACGCTTCGCCCTGCTTCGCATCGCCAGTGACGATCGACGGTGGCGTCATGCGCGACACGTCGTACCCGCCGACTTTAAAACTGTGAATAAACGCCGCGATATCGGACGCCTGCTCCGCCGAAAAGTTGAACTTCGGCATCCCCTCGCGGCCTTCCTTCAAGACCGTATGGATGAGTTCGCCGTCCTTGTCGCTCAGCACAATCGAGGCGCGAATCAGGTTCGTTCCGCCGGAACCGCCTCGCGCGTCGGCGCCATGGCAGAACGTACAGTTCACGCCGTAAATCGCCTTGCCTCGTTCGACCTTGGCGGGATCGGCGGGAGCCCGTTCGGGAAACGCGCTAGCGGGGCGTCGTACAACCGGTTTTGCTGCCGCGGGAGGCTGCTGCGCGAACAGACTCAGCCCACAGGCGAAGAGCACAAGGAACTTCATTGGATGACAAGCTATCACAACTCGGGGTGCATGCTATCGTCGTTTCCATGCAGATTCGGATCGCCTTGCCGTTGCTCGCCTGCCTGACGTTGATGGCGCAACAGCCTGGTCCCAACGCCCGTGAAAAGAAGGTTTCGGAAACCGCCAAAGCCATGCAACCCGCGCTCGTCGAAACGCGGCGCGAGTTCCACATGAACCCCGAATTGTCGAATCGCGAGGTTCGCACCGGGCAGGCGATTGCGGCTCGCCTCAAGGCGCTGGGCTTTGACGAAGTAAAGACCGGCGTCGCCAAAACCGGTGTGGTGGGCATCTTGAAAGGCGGCAAGCCCGGGCCTGTCGTAGCATGGCGCGCCGACATGGATGCGCTGCCCGTGATCTCCGAATTGAAGGTGCCGTACAAGTCGAAGAACCCTGGCGTACATCACGCCTGTGGACACGACGCGCACATCACAATTGCGTTGGGAGCCGCGGAAATATTGAGCAAAATGCGCGCCGACATCCCCGGCACGGTGAAGTTCATCTTCCAGCCCGCGGAGGAAGGTCCGCCCAAGGGCGAGGAGGGCGGCGCCTCGTTGATGATCAAGGAAGGCGCGTTGGACAACCCCCGTCCCGCCGCGATTTTCGGCCTGCACGTCACCACGTGGTTACCCGCGGGCAAGTTCGGCGTGGCGTCCGGACCTTTGATGGCCGCCGCCGACACGTTCGACATCACGCTGAAAGGCAAGCAGGTGCATGGCGCGACCCCGCACATGGGAACCGACACCATCGTCGTCGCCGCCGAATGCATCAACGCGCTGCAGGCCATTCGCAGCCGCCGCATCGATCCGCTGGAACCCATGGTGCTCACCATCGGGTCCATCCACGGTGGAAATCGCCACAACATCATCACCGGCGAAGTGAAGATGCAGGGCACGTTGCGCACGTTCAACGAAGGTGTTCGCGAATCGGTGCGCACGATGATGAAGCAGACGTTACAGGGCTGCACCGCGTCAAACGGCGCGTCCTATGCGATCGACTTCCACGAACCCGCGTACCCTCTCACCACCAATCCGGCCGGTCTTTATGACGAAACGATTCCCGTGATGAAGCGCCTGGAAGGCGACAACGTCATCGTCACCAAACCGGTGGCCGGCGCGGAGGACTTTTCGTACTTTCAACGCGAAATTCCGGGCTTTTTCTGGTTTTTGGGCGCGAGCAACGAAGCCAAGGGCATCACCGCCGCACACCACACGCCGGACTTCAACATCGACGAGGACATCCTGTCGCCCGGCGTCCGCATGGCCGTCAGCCAGTTGCTGGATTACCTGGAACGTCACAAGTAACAATCAACTCCGCGATGCGAGCGGCGGCTTTTCGAAACGGATTGGCCGCCGCAAACTGTCTTGCCGCGTCGCTCATCTTTCCGCGTAACGCCGCATCCGCCAGCAGACCTCGAATCGTGCCCGCCAGCTGTTCCCGCGCGACGATCCTGCCAAACGAATCGTCCATGATTTCGCGCGCGCCAGCGTGATCCAGACACACGGCCGGAAGCCCCGCCGCCAGCGCTTCCATCAACGTCAGCCCGTAACTTTCGTGCCGCGACGGGAACACGTACAAGTCCGCCAGCGCAAAGAATCCCCGCTTGCGCTCACCCGTCACGTGCCCCGGAAAATGCACTTTGACATGCGCGGGAAGTTGCCGCGCGAGTTCGCGCAGCCTCGCCATGTGAGCCTGTCCCTGCATGAACGCGGGGTCGCCACAGATGAACACCGTCAGCGGATCCGGATAGCCGCGCAACGCCTCCAACAACTGATCCTGGCCCTTTTCCGGCGAGATCCGGCTCAGCGTCAGAACCACCGGCGAATCCACCTGGAACTCCTCGCGCAAGGCCGTCGTATCCGGCGCCGGCAGGTCAGCTTCGGTAAGCGAGCCCCACGGCACGACCTCGACAAAATCGTCGGCTCGCTGCGGGTAACACTCGCGCAGCACCCCTTTCACCCGTTGCGAAGGCACAATGCACTTTTGCGAATACAACACCGAATGCTTCTGCTTCTCGAACACAAGCTTGGCCATGTCCGGCACGGCCCAATGCAAGTATTCATACGCTCGCGCTAAGGTTCGCGCCGACACCCAACCCTTGGCGTAGAT
>JAFDVT010000365.1 GCA_018268875.1 Acidobacteriota bacterium | reverse complement strand
AGGTAGCCGAGTGTGCCGTGCGGTACGACGGTGATGTTGAGCGACGCGGCGACGGCGGTGGACGGAATGCCGCACTTGCCGGAGATCGGGAAGTTGCGGGTCGCAGCGGCGGCGAGCGCTGGCTGGCCGTAAATGCCGGCAGCGTCGCGTGTATCGGCGATGCGGCAGGGTGCCACGGGAACAAAGTGAAGTCCCTGGGACGCGACCACCGTGCGTTCGGTGGCAGTGAGCGAGCCGTTGTACGAACTGCCGGCGTTTGATAGGAATTGGGTGCCGTTCAGGGTGCCGGTCCCCGTGAAATCGCTGCACCAGATGCACTGGCCCGACGTGTCGAAGATGCGGATCTGGCCGGTGACGGTGACGTTCACCGCGCCCGTGGCCGAGGTGTTGCTGCACTGGCTGCCCGAAGGGACGCCCGCGCAGGCGACGGTGACGTTGACGGGCTCGGAGGCCAACTGAATCGTGACGCTGCTGGCCGAGCGAAGGAATGTGCCGCCGGAATAGCTGAACGACCCGAAATTGGAACTGCCCTGGAAAGTACGCGAGAAGTTCCCCGAAAACTGGCAGGTGGTTCCGGTGTTGACCGTCATCGGCGTACAAAGGGTCGGAAAGGACTGAATGTCCGAACCGGAGACGGTACGGTTGCCGTTGGATAGCGAGAAGTCCGCAAAGGGCGAGGATCCGGAGGAGTTGGTACCGGAAAACGTACCGGAAATCTGCGCAATGGCGGATCCCGAAAAGAGCGCCGCGACGGTTACGCCCAACAGCAGTGTTTTCATCTGAAATTCCCTTCATCACATCCTAATACAATTTGCCCCAAAATTGTTTTACAGCGTCGCGTACGAGAGCCGCTGATTGTAGGATGATGGGAACAGAAAGGCACACTACCTTGAACGACTATTCCACCCAACCATCGGCCTGGGACAAGCTGTCCGGCACGACGCCGCTGACGCAGACACAGGCTTCGGTAATCAAACAGACGTACCTGCTGCTGGGCGTTTCGGTGTTTGCCGCGATGGCCGGCGGCTACATCGGCTCCACGTCGGAGGCGGTGATCGGATTTTTGACCACCAAGCTGGGCATGATTGCCGCGCTGGTGTTGTTGAACGTGATTCCGTGGGTCGCGATGGCGGCGCGGCACAACCCGGTGCTGGGCGTAACGGCTCTGGTGGTGGACGGATTTTTCGCGGGCATCGTGCTGTCGCCGATGTTGTTTTTCGCGAGTCTGGTCGCCCCGCAACTGATTCTGGCGGCGTTGATGATCACCGGCGCGGTGTTCCTGGCGATTACGGGTTACGTGTTCGTGTCGAAGCGCGAATTTTCGGCTCCGCGAGGCTTGATGCTGGGGTTGTTTGTGGCGGTTTCGGCGGCGGCGGTGCTGAACATGTTCCTCAATATCGGGTGGGTCGGTATGCTGATCAGCGCGGGTGTGGGAATCATGGGCGTATTCGGCTTGGTGTACTCGACCAGCGGCGTGCTCCGTTCGAGCGATTCCGACAGTCCGATTCCGGGAGCTTTGGCGCTGTTCGCGGGGCTCTTTAATGTTTTCGTGGCTACACTCAACATCCTGCTGCGGTTGGTGGGCGGAGGGCGCCGGGACTAAGCGTTCCACCATTGCGTGGGCCGCTGGCGGCATGCAACAATTACAGAAGTCTTGACCGGATTTGCGCGGGCGCTTTACGGGCCCAGCCTATCGTGCGTCCAGCGTTTAGGAGAATTACAGTAGTGAAAGAAAAAGGTGTAGTGAAGTGGTTTAATGCCGCCAAAGGATTCGGCTTCATCCAGCGGTCGACTGGCGAAGACGTATTCGTGCATTTCTCGGCGATCCAGATGAATGGATACCGTACGCTCGAGGAAGGCATCGAGGTGGAGTTCGAAGTGAAGCAGGGTCCGAAGGGCCTTCAGGCGGAGAACGTGGGCCGGGGTTAATTTCCATCCGCTCTAAAAAACCTCAAAAAGCCCATCCCAACCGGGGTGGGCTTTTTACTTTTTGGCGAGCCTGGAAAGCGTGGCGAGTTGCTTCAGATACTGCCGCAGGGGCCGGGCGGGAGTTCCCCAAACGGGTTCGCCGGCGCGAACGACCTTGGACGTCAGAATGCCCGCGCCCGAACCGATGATCGCGCCCGCCTCGACGCGAGCCTTGTCGCCGAAGCCGACCTGGCCTCCGATGATGGCGCGGTCCTCGATGATGACGCCTCCGGCAAGCCCGGTTTGCGCGGCGATGACGACGTGGCGGCCGATCCGGCAGTTGTGGCCGATGTGCACCATGTTGTCGAGCTTGGAGCCGTCGCCGATCGAAGTAACGCCAAGGGCGGCGCGGTCCACGCAGGAGTTGGCGCCGATTTCGACGTCGCTGCCCAGGATCACTTTGCCGACCTGCGGGAAGTTTTCGTAATGGTCCTCGCGCCAGACGAACCCGAAGCCGTCGGCCCCGATCACGCAGCCGGTATGCAGGATGGAACGTTCGCCGACCGTGACGTCGCGATACAGCGTTACGCGGGCATGCAGGACGGCGTTCGCGCCGATGGTACACCGAGGCCCCACGGTGCAAAAGGGACCGACCGACGCGGTGGCGTCGACGGTGGCCGTCGGGTCGATCGCGGCGCTGGGATGAATGCCGGCGACGGCCTTGGGAAGGTCGTGCAGGAGCGGCAGCGCGGCGGCGATGGCGGCCCTGGGATTGGCGTGGAAGATGAGGTTCCGGCCCGGGATGTCGAACCCCGGCGGCAGGATCAGGCACCCGGCCTTGCCTTCGATCGCCACCTGCGCGAACTTCGGGTTGCCGACAAAGGCGATGTCATGAGGTCCGGCGTCTTCGAGCGGCATCACCGACGTGATGTCGTGATCGCCGTTGCCGGTGAAAGTGGACTGCAAAGCCTCCGCAAGTTCGCTGATGCGCATCTTTAACTGATAATACTGTTTTATGCCCATTGATCCGTCGGCGGTGATCGCTCCGACAGCCCGTGTTCACCCCGACGCCGAGATTGGTCCGCAGGTGCGGATTGCGGACTTCTGCATCGTCGAACAGGATGTGTCGATCGGCGCGTTTACGAGGCTCGAACCGTACGTGTACGTCAAGCGTTGGACGACGCTGGGCGAGCACAACGAGATTTCCGCGCACACGGTGTTGGGCACCGATCCGCTCGACAAGAATTTTAATGGCGACCGGAGTTACCTGATCGTCGGCAATCACAACAAGATTCGCGAACACTATACGATTTCGCGGGGCACGCAGCCGGAATCCAAAACCGTGATCGGCAACGGCAACTACATCATGACGTCGGGTCACATCGCGCATAACTCGACGGTGGGTTCGAACACGGTGATTGCGAGTTGTGCGCTGGTGGCGGGCCATGTCGACATCGAAGACCAGGCGTTTATCAGCGGCGGCGTCGTGATCCACCAATATTCGAAGATCGGGCGATTGGCCATGGTGGGCGGCAACACGCGTGTGAATTCCGACCTGCCGCCGTACTTCATGTACACCGACTTCAACGTCGCGGCCAAGGGCCTGAACATCGTGGGACTCAAGCGGGCGGGGTTCACGGTGGCGCAGGTGGGCGCGCTGAAGCAGGCGTACAAACTGCTGTTCCGGTCGGGACTCAAGCTGGACGAGGCTCTGTCGCGGATCGAGACCGAGGTTCCCACCGAGCACACGTTACACGTCGTGCGGTTCGTGCGGGCGAGCAAGCGCGGGATTTGCCGCGAGTAGCGGCGTCGGCATCTTCGCGCCCACCTGCTTGCGCCAGGCATGCAGCTTTTCCTGCAGTTCCTTGGCCTTTTGGGGGTGTTGAGCCGAAAGATCCTGCTTTTCCGAAGGGTCCGTCGCGAGGTCGTAGAGTTCGCAGCGGGAACCTTCTTCCAAGAATTCAATCAGCTTGAAATTGCCGGAGCGAATGGCGCTGACGGGCGTGGTTTGCGGCGCGTGATAGTAATGCGGGTAGTGAAAATGGAGGTCGCGCGCGGGGATGGTTCCGCCGGCGAGCAGAGGCTTCAGGTTCACGCCGTCCATCGCGTTGGCGTTGGCAAGAGTCGCGAACAGGTCGGTCGTGATGACGGGCGTGTTGCACGTCGTATTCGCTTTTGAGACGCCGGGCCAGCGGATCATCAAGGGGATGCGAATGCCGCCCTCATACAACGAACCTTTGCCGGAACGAAGAGGCGCGTTGCTGGTAACCGGGAGGTAGCCGCCGTTGTCGGACGCAAAGACGACGATGGTGTTTTGCGGCTCGATTTCACGCAAAAGGCGGCCAAATTCCGCATTGAGATTGCGGATCATGGCCTTGTAGGTGTTGCCTCCATCCTGTGGCTTGCCTTCGATGGGCGTGTGCGGCGTGTGATGCCACAAGTTCAGGAAATAGGGCTTGGACGGCGTCTGTTTCCAGAAGCGTATGGCCTCGATCGCGGCGTTGGTGAGCGCGTCGGTGAGGTAGTCGCCAGGCTT
>JAFDVT010000364.1 GCA_018268875.1 Acidobacteriota bacterium | reverse complement strand
GCACGGCGTTACGCGCGATCTTTTCGGCGGCCTGCGAATAGGCTTCCATCAGCAGGGGCGAAATGGTCTGCCCCTGGTATTGCGTCTTGAACCCGTTGACGAAATCTTCCGGCGGGAACTGATTGGCGGGCTGCGAAGTGTCGCCCAACAGGTCGCGAACGATGTTGTTGTACTCGTGATGCGTCAGGCGGCGAAGGAAGGTTTGCGTCTTCTCGTAACCAGCGCCGGCCGATTCCTGCTTGCGGTAATTGGCGGCGTCGCGAACTTCCTCGTCGTTAAACTTGGCAAGCTTGGCCGCCCAGGCCAGCAGCGCGGCTTCGTCGGTGGAACCGGGTTTGATTTTGACGCCGCCCGCGTGGGGCACGGCTCCGGTCGGCTTGCGAATCAGGAGCGAGTTCGCGGGTGTTTTGCGATCGACCAACTCAACCAGCGATCTTCCAAAAGCCTCCAACTTCGCGGCGCTAGCTTGTTCGGGAAACTGCAGTCTGGTGGCTGAAGCGACACCTTCCGCAAAGTGGCACTTGGGGCATCCGGCCTTTTCGAGCACCGGATAGACCGCCGTTCGGAAGTCCTGAGCGGAAATCGCGAGGCAGAACGCCAGCCATGCAACGAATCGCGTCATTTGACGGCTATTTTATCGAAGTGCCGGGACACTCGAACGGCGGTAACGCGTGATCAACAATTTTTGTCTTTTGCGCCTTGTAGACTGAACAAGCGTTTCTTATGCTGACCATTCGCGAAGCTCAATTGCGCGCATTTTCCGTCCACCGGACGGCTAGATTTGTCGACGAGATGGTCCAGCACATACACGCGTCGCTGCCCGATCACTACGCGGCGCTGCGTGATGACGGTACGCGGGCGGCGGTGGAACGCGGCGTCGTCTCCGCCGGGCACTATGGGTTGACTTCCGAAGACTGCGCCGCCTGTTTTATCCGGCTGGCGTTTTTATTTGACGAGGATTTTCACAAACAGCAACCCTGGGCCGTGGAAGCGTTGCGGGTTCGTGATGGCGACACGGAGTTCGACCGGACGGCGCGGTTGGCGGAAGCGGCCATGGCGCACCTGAAGCAGGCGGCGGGGCTTTCCGAATGACGCCGTCGATGCCGCCCGAACGGATGATCGTCGGGGCAGGAGGTACGATCATGCTCGCGGTGTCGGCGCTGCAGTACTTCACGGGATCGGTGAACGGCGCCACCTTCATGACCTTTCGAACCGGCGTCGTGCTGCTGATCGGCGCGGTGACGATGCCGTGCCGTCAACAAGAGCAGCAAGATCAACGCAGGCCAGTGTTGCGGGGCCGCGTGCGAAGCCTGCGGTTCAACACGACGACCGGCTGTTCCTTGGAAGGAAGCGCGATCGCCGGCGACCATTGGGACGACGAGGAAGATCGCGCAAAGCCCGTGGTGCTGCACGTGGGTGAGCGCGGCAACGCGACGGCGCAGGTGCAAATCGATATCACAGAATCGGAGGGCCAACCTGGAAGCGGCGCACTGACCGGCACCCTCGGCGATCTGCGCTTCGAATGCGCGGATTGCCCGCTGAGCGCCGGCACTCACCCCGTGACGGTGAAAATATCGGGCTTGCCGGACTGCATCGAACGCATCAGGGGTAGCATCAACTGGAGCCTGAAAGGGACCAGCACGTGCGACCTCGGCGCGACGCCGGTGTGCGCGTACATGATCCTGGACCGGCTTGGAAGTTGCTTCAAGGGCGTCGTCTGGACAGAGGTTCTGGATTTCCTGATCGAGCGGGTGAACCTAGCTGGTAGCGGCGACCCGATGAAGACACTCGCGCTGATCACAAAGTTCTGCCACAGCGGACACGGATTGGTTTACCAGTCGGCGAACCACTATGCCTACGCGGATTTGGGCGCGCGGTTTTGCCTCGAAGCGTACCTTGGCCTGTCCGACAAGTTTGCCAATTGTTACGACCAGGCGTCGGCGGTGCTGGTGCTTGGGCATGCTTTAGGCCTGGAGGTGGAGTACTGCTCTTTAAACGCGTTCGGCTTCATAAAACTGACCAATCTGATGGGCGTGGCCAAATGCAATAACCCGTGTTACACGCTGATGGAGTCTACGCCATGTTTGGACGATCCGGAGTTTCGTACGCCGTTCGCGAACCACGTCTGTTGCCTCTTTCAGGGTAAGGTGTTCGACGCCTGCATTGGCCCGTATCTGGGCGAATGGACGCTGGTCGAGTATCTGGACAATGCCATCGACGACGATGTGCCAAAGATTTATTGGAAAGATCCATGGGTGGACAAAGGCAAGCGTCTTGGACAGAAGCTGCTGCGTGCCAAACCTTCGGATGCAAGGAAAGGCGAGATCGAGATTCTCGACCGGGGACCGTTGGGGCAGGTTCCGAGACGCCAGTTGAGCACGTTGATCGCGACCGGCGGCGTGCGCGACGGTATCAGCAACGTGATCGATGCTTTTCAAAAGCTCGCGGCGGTGAAGTCGACGGGCGGCGCGATACAACGCATCGAACAGATCCTTGAAGACAAGTATGTGCTGGAACTCTCGCACTTGTCGCCGGAGAAGGCGATCGAAGTCCTGAAGGACAAGGTGCTGGAGATCGCTGTTGGCTTTTTGAACAACGAATACGACCGCGAGGTTGCGGTTGAGGAGATTCGCGACGAGGTGGAAAAGGCCAACAAACAAGCGCTTCTCAATGCCACGAACAAGGAATTGGAGGCGGCCCGGAACCAGGCGCAGGATCGCAAGGACTATGTCGGGGCAAAGTTTGGTACCGCTGAGGATTTCGACAAGTTGATCGGCAAGAAAATCTATCCGTACGACAAAAACACGCTAGAGCTTTTGTGACGGACGGCGTGTGATCCAGGCAAAAACAGCCCAAATCGCGAGGATCGCGGGGGAGAGATACACCGCCCCGCCGATGCGAACCGGGTTCATGGCCAGGCGCGCGGCGGCCAGCGTTGCGGGTACGGCTACGGCGGCGTTGGGCCGCTTCGCGAGCAGCAACCATCCGGCGACCGCGATCGCCCACAGCAGTTCCAACAACGCGAGGTCCCAGCGCGACACGCCGTCAGGAAACGTGAGGGCCAGCCACGAGTGCGACGGTATGCCGCCGTGGGCCCGCTCGAACACGCAGCCGAGGCGTACCGCGATCCAGGCGAATGGGAACGCCCAGCATCCGGCATCCAAAAGTTCGCGCCACTGGGCGAGGCGGCGCGTGGCCAGCAGGTACATGAACGCTCCGAACACCGCGCCGATCAGCGCCACCGTCGAGTCATACGCGTGGAACCCATAGCGGCTGAGCAGGAACGCGCCGGCCATGGTGGCGAACAGCGCCGTTGCCGCGGCGTTGGGCGTCCATCGCGGAGCTTGTGACAGGCGGCGTAGCGCCACGAAGTACCACACGATCATGCCCGCCGCCCATAGAGTTCGAACGATCATGGATTCCAGACAAACAGCGTCGTACCGTCCTGGCTGGCCGCGCCGCCTACGCGCAGCAGCACCGGCACGGCGCCGGATGGAAGTCCCATCGGTACGCGGAAGCGCACGGCAAAATAGCCGGGCGGGTAGCCTGCCATCGGTCCCGCGGAGATCACCTCGGCGTCGGCATCGCCCACGCGAACGGTGACGTTGGAGCCGTCTGTTTTTCCTTCACCTGTGGCCAGCATTGTCACCTGCGTTCCCACCTGCGCCCAGGCGTCCGGCGAGTTCGCGAGGCCGTCCTCGTGGTACGCGATGACGGGGCCGGTTCCGGAAGCATCGGTGGTGAAGATGCCCGGTTGCGCGGGCACAACAGCGAGCGTGACAGGTTCGG
>JAFDVT010000363.1 GCA_018268875.1 Acidobacteriota bacterium | reverse complement strand
CAGTACACGTGGATTGTGCCGCCGGACTATGAAAAGGCGCAAACGTTCGCGACCCTCGACGCGTTCCGCAAAGCGACGGGGCAGGAGACGCATGGCATCGAGGTGGACTTCGACATCTTCGCCAAACCGATGACGCCGCCGTCACCTTTGCATCGCCACGCCGTCTATCACGCCATGGACTTGGACTTTCAGTTGAACCCCGCCGGCAAGGCCGTGGACGCGGGCCTCGCGATTCCCACGGTGAACGACGGTTTCACTGGGAAAGCGCCCGATTTGGGGGCGCTCGAATCCGGCAAGCCGCTGCCCAAGTGGGGACCTCGCTGGCTGACGTGGCAGCCGTTTTACCGATGATCGAATGCCGCGGTGTGACGTGCCGTTACGGTGACACGATAGCGGTCGACGCGCTGAATCTGACGCTCGTTCCTGGCGAGGTCTGCGTGCTGCTGGGCCCCAATGGCGCGGGCAAATCCACGACGGTCAAAATGCTTTCGGGGTTGCTTGAACCCACCGCCGGCAAGGTCATGATCGACGGAGCCAGGCCTCGCGACGCAAAGGCAAAGCTTGGCGTTCTGCCGGAGAATCTTGGCCTGATCGATGATCTGACGGTGGAAGAGCACTTGTGGTTGTCGGCCGGTGTTTACGGTGTTTCGAACGCTGACGTGCGCATCGAACAACTAATCCGGCTGCTCGGGTTGTCGCACGGCCGCGCGACCTATGCGCGAAGCTGTTCGCATGGCATGCGGAAGAAGACGTCGTTCGCCATGGCCATCCTGCACAACCCGCCGGTGCTGATTCTGGATGAGCCCTTCGAAGCGATCGACCCGGTGAGTACGCGCCTGATGATCGACATCCTCACCGGCGCGGCGCGCAGTGGCACGACAGTGTTCCTGACGTCGCATGTGCTGGCCGTGGTCGAGGAGATCGCCGACCGGTACCTGCTGTTCCGGAACGGACGCGTGGTGGTGGACCAGCGTCGCGAGGAACTGCCTCGTCCGATTGGCGAACTGTATTTTGCGCTGGTCGAAGCCCCGGTCACCGAAAGGTTGGAATGGCTGGGTTGCGACCGGTCCTGAGCGCGCTGCGCAAGGCGTGGGGCCGGTCCGCGGCCAGTATCCGCAGCGTCACCGGAAACAACATGACGTACCTCGGGTTCGCGCTGGCGTTCATGGCGGCGCCCAGCGCGATGTTGTTCTTCGGCATTCTGATGGCGCTGGTGTTATTCCTGCCGTCCAGCGGCGATCCTTTGGCATTGATCCCAGCAGAACGGTTCGCGCTGTGGCCTTTGCCTGCAAGGTCGCGATGGCTGTTGCGTTTGATCACGCCCTGGTTGAATCCGCTCGCCTGGGTGATGTTGGCGGGCTTGATCTGGAAGCGCGTCGGGTTCGACCTTTGGGCCGTGGTAACCGGCATCTTCCTGATCGGGTTCTTCGCGCCGCGGTTCTCGTTCCGTGGACGATCGACAGCGGCAATGTTTCCGCATGCGGGTCCAATGGCGCAGATCGCGAAGTTGCATCTGCGGCAGATGCTGGTGTCGCTCGACTTCTGGTGCGCGCTGCTATTGGCGGTGCCGTCGTTGGGCTTTCGACTTGCCGGGCGACTGGACGCGGCGGCGGACTTGCCTTTGACCCTTGTGATCCTCATCATCCTGTCGACCATCGCGGTGACGATGTTCGGCCTCGATGGCGCGGGCGGACGGACCAGGTTCGCGCTGATGCCGCTCGCCGGATGGCGCGTCCTGCTCGCCAAGGGACTGCCCTTTGTATGCGTGGCGATGCTGCTAACGCTGCCTCTGTCGCCGTTGGCCGCGCTCGGCGGATCGCTGTTGTTGCTAGCTGTTGGGCAGTTCCGATCCCTGTCGTACACGGGTCAACAGATGCGATGGAGGTTCCGCGCCGGACATGGCTTCGCGATCGCGATGCTGCAAATGGTGTCGGCGATTCTGGCGGCGAGCGCCGTGGACCGCTTCAGCAAATGGGCACTGGTAGCTTGCCTGGCGATCTACGGCGCGTCGTTGTGGTGGTGCGGGCGACGGTTCAGCCAGCAAATGGAATGTTCGGAATCCTAGCGTCCGTGGGATCGGCCCAGCGGTCGTTCGGGATGAGCGGGAACCAACCGGGACGCCCGGGATCCATGTCGTAAGGATACGGCCCAAGCTTCTTGTACAGCTCCGCATATTCGCGAACCTTGTCGCGATTGAGCTTGACGCCCAGGCCCGGCGCGGTGGGCACGGCGATGGACCCCCCTTCGTACTTCATGAGCCCTCCTTCGATGACGTCATCCGCGAGGTGATGGTAGTGCGCGTCGGCGGCGAAGGAAAGATTGGGACTCACGGCCCCAAGGTGCAGCATGGTGGCCAACTGAATGCCGAGTTCGCCAGACGAGTGAACAGCCACGCCGATCTGAAACGTTTCGCAAACACCCGCCGCTTTGACGCACGCGCGGATGCCTCCCCAGAACGTCGTGTCCAGCAGGATGACGTCGACGGCGGTGTCGAGGATATTGGCGGCGAGTTGTTCGAAGCCTACGACAACGGTGTTGGTCGCGAGCGGCACGCGAATCATCTGGCGTGTGCGGCGCATGCCGTGCAAGCCGAAGGTGGGATCTTCCAGATAGTCGTTGTTCAGCCCTTCGATCGCCTGCCCGAAGCGGATGGACTGTTCGACGGACATGACGGCGTTGGGGTCGTAACGAAGCTTGTGCTGGGGGAACTCGGCGGCGATCGCTTTGTAGACTTCGAGTTCGTAATCCGGATGAAAACCCCCGCTTTTCACCTTATGCGTCGTGAAGCCGTGGGTGGCTGCTAATTCTTTCGCACAGGCGACGGCCTGGTCGAT
>JAFDVT010000362.1 GCA_018268875.1 Acidobacteriota bacterium | reverse complement strand
CGATGCTCAACGCCTATTCGCCGGATCCCGTCATTCCCAAGCCTCAGCCACAACCCCAGCCGGAATCCCTCAGCGACGACTTCCTCTTTTGGCTCCGCTTCAACAAGGGCAAGCACTTCTCACACCCTTATGACCCGAACGAGTTCGTCTTCACCGTCATCGACATGACCAACCAGCGCCGCGCGTCCTACGGCTTGAAGTTCAACGGAAAAGTCGGCGTGGCTTTGTCCGATTCCGGTTCCGGCGGACGCACCGCCCGCGTCAAACTCAAAAAGCCGACCACCATCAGCGGTCTCGAAGGACAAGCCGTGTACCAGACCGTCATCGCCAAAGGTTCCGGCACGGCGGCCGAACGCCTGGCTAGCAAGCTGGTTGTCGTCCTTGCGAACAACCAAGGATTGGTCGCCAAACTCGATTGCCACCTTTTGAAGCCCGGTCCCGACGGCGAATCCGTCAGTGGCGCGACGGACCCGGCCGCCAGCGCATCGTCGTCGGACGGCCAATTCCAGTACAACCTCAACGGCTGGTTCAGCAAGCTGTAATCGAAACGGAAAAAGGCTCCGGAGCTTTCACCCCGGAGCCTTCGTTTCCTTCTTTCGCCCGAAACTACTTCGGACAACCCTTCAAGCGGATTTCCTTGGCGGGAGCCGGCCGCGGGTTCTTCGCCGCCGCAGGCAGCGCCATCCCCTTCGGTACGATCCACACCTCGACGCGACGGTTCTTCGCCGCGGCATCGTCCGCCGCGATTTCGTCCGCCTTGCGTTCTTCCGACTTGTTGCGGCTGGAGGTACCGCAGAAGCCCGCGCGCTGCTCGGAGGACTGATCGGTGCCGACCCAATCCACCTTGATGCGTTCGAGCGCGCAGTTGCCGCAGATGCCCTTGCCCGCGCTGATCACGGCCGCCGCGTTGATCGTACGAGCCCGGTCGATACCCGCGCTCTTTTCCGATTCATCGCGATGTCCGATCAGCAGCACGTCCACATCGGGGTTGCTGTTCACAATGGCCGACAGTTCGTCGATCAGGATTCGCTTGCCGCAATTGTTTACGCGGGCCGAACCCTTGCCGTAGATGATGTCGTCCAAACGCAGCGCCTGCGCATCGCGGGTAACCCGGATGTTGATGGGCTGCGAAGTCGCCGTGCGTCCGCGGCGATCCGTCACCGACGCCGTAACCGTCACGGTCTTGTTCTGCGAGCGGAACTGCGCGCCCGGATCGAACTGCACCGTCGAGGTGTTGAACGTCGCGTTCGCGGCGCCGCCATTGGTGGCCGTGCCGTCGGACAGACGCCACGAATACGTCAGCGGACCGCTGTATTCCGTCTCCTGCGAGCGAGCCGCGAGGTTCACAACTTCTCCCGCCTTGACGTCGTTCTTGTCCGCGCTCGCCGTGATTGTGAGCGGCGGAGCTTCCTTCACCACCAACGTGTAGCTGGCCGTATCCGTAAAGCTGCCGTCGCGAGCCGTAACCGCGATCGTGTACGTCCCGGGACCCGGAGGCGTAAAGCGGAACGTCGGACCATTGGCGCCGTCCTGCTTGACACCGTTGACGGTCCACTCGTAGGTCACCTTGCCGGTGGGCGCGGAATCTTCGAGCTTGGCCGTCAGATTCGTCGATTCACCCGCAAAGATCGGGCTCGGCGGGTTAGCGTCGATGCCCGTCAGGTCAAACGTGCGAGGCTTCGCGTCTTCCACCGCCATCGTGTACTTCTCGGTGGCCGAGGTGGCGCCGTCGGACGCCGTTACGCCGATCACATAGCTGCCCGGTGCCGAGGGGTCGAACCGGAATTCAGGACCGTTGGCATTCGGCTGCCGCGTCCCGTTTACCGTCCATTCCCAAACGACGTTCTTGGCATTCTTCGAGTCGGTCAGCTTCGTGGTCAGCAACGACGGAACGCCGGTGCGGATCGGGCTCGGCGGATTCGCCGCGAGCGGATCCAACCGGAAGATGCGCGACGAAGGTCCGGCGCTGCCCTTGTCGCCAAACGTGAACATCACACCGCCGGTGGCCTGAACGCTATGCGCGCGGCCGCCCGAGGGGATAAAGAACGAACCAGTGGGCCCCGTGGCCGGCAGGCCGAAGTTCGGCGCGCCGCTCGTCAGACCGCGGACGTCGAACCGCAGCGAAACCAGGTTGGTCAACCGGGCCTTGATGCCGCCGCCGTAGTTCACGCCAAAGCGCGTCGACGAATCGAGGCTCGCCGGATACGGCGTCAGCTTCGACGCGATGTCTTTCGCGCTGCCGGTCGGCGCGTAGGTGATCGCGCCCAAACCCATCGTCAGATACGGACGGATTCGGGAATTCGCGTCGGTCAAATGATAGATCGGGTTGAACATCAACGTGCGCATGCGCTGGTTGAAATCCTGGCGCATGTAGTTCACTCCGGGCGCCCGGCTCAGCAGCAGGTCGGCGCCGATGCTGTTGGTATAGCTTTGTTCGAGACTCCAGTGATTCCAGAGATTTTCCGTAACGCGAACGGCGATCAGACCATGATTGGTCAGCTTGGTCTGCAGCGGATCAGGGCGCTTGTGGAAGCCGCCGGCCCCCACGCCGAGGTCGACGTCGAACTTCGACGCCGTGAAATTCTGCTGCGCGGGCAGCAGAGAGGCGCTAATGATAAGCGCACCAAAAGTAAAACGGATTCGATTCATCGTTGTGTCTTGTCTTTCGTACTACTGGTACTGCTACTACGTTGATGACGGATCACTGCCCTGTCTGCGGCGTTCCGGCCGTTACGGCTCCGGAATCGAATACAAACACGCCGCGCGCCGAGGTAAGCGCGATCAGTTGCCCGCCGTCTCCTCCACCACTACTGCTACTACCACCCGGCTCCAGGAACCCGAGCGACGCAATCGATGCGCCGTCCAGCCCCTCCACCGGGAATTCATTCCAATTTTCGCCACCGTCGGTGGTCTGGAAAATCCGCCCGTACTGCACCGCGTAGGCCTCGCGCTCGCGTTGCGGATGCACCGCCACCGCGGGCGTCGTCGACCCGGCGTCGATGCCCTTCTCGCAGCGAATCCAGCTCTTTCCACCGTCGGTCGAACGGTACAACCCGTGCGCCGTCGCCGCGTACACCGTGCTCTTCGACGCGTCGAGTTCGTAGATATCCATCGCCGCCGCGGGCAGCGCCGCCTTCACCCAGGGACTTGTTCCGCCCCCGGTCCAAACGCCCGACGTCGTTTCGAGCCACACCGGCCCCACGCCCGACCTTGTCGACAGCAACCGCCGGATGGAACCCGCCGCCGGCGCCAGCGGGGTACCCGCCTGCCATGCCAGCCCGTTGTTCGACAACCGGTACACCGCCTTGGGCGTCGCCGCGAGCGGTGCCTGCTGCGCGATCGCCGTCCCCAGCGCTGTCGGAGGCAGCACCGGCAACGGCTTCCAGGTCGCCGCGCCGTCCGTCGAACGCCACATCCGCGCCGCGGACTGCGCGTACAATCCCGAGGCCGTCGGCGTCAGAACCAGGTTCGCGCCGGGCAGGGTGGTCGCCCGCCGCCAGCGAATGTCGTTGTTCTTACCCAGAACGCCCTGGTGCGTCGACGCGTCGCGTCCCATCGCCACAAAAACCGCGCCCTTGGTGGACGCCATGCGGATCATCCGCCGGTCCGCGAGGCCCGTTGAGGCGTCATGAAACGTCTCGCCGCCGTCGCGGCTGCGCAGAACGCCCGCATCCTCGGTGGCCAGCAACACGATCTTCGAATCCACCGGCGACACCGCCACGCGCTTCACAATGTTGGGTGTCAGCTTGCGCCAGGTTTTGCCAAGGTCGGGCGACCGCCACAGTCCATCGCGGGTCCCCGAGTAGACCATTCCCGGCTGGTTCGTATCCACCGCTACCGCGTACGTCCGGAACCCCGCTCCGGTAATCCCCAAAAGCTTGGTCCAGCGCCCGGCCGAATTGTCGGACCGGTAAATCCCGCTGCATGCCCCGATAAACAGTTGCTCGGGCTGCTTCGGGTTCACCGTCAGCGCCAGGATGTCCGAATCGTCGATCATGCCATGGTGGATCGAGGCCCAGTTCGCCCCGCCGTCGCTGGTTTTCCATGGCAAATGCGGCGTGCCGGCGTACAACACCTTGGCGTCGCGCGGGTCGAACCCCAACGACATCACCGGCTGCAGTTCTTTGTTCTCAACCGGCGAGTTCCGTTTCCAGGTCGCGCCGCCGTCCGTCGAAAGATACACGCCGTCGCGAGCCCCCGCCGCGATCCGTTGCGGGTCAGCCGCCGAAAATGCGGCCGAAAACACCGCGACGCCCGATAGCGTGTGGCGCCATGTCTTGCCGCCGTCAAATGTCTGGTAAAGTCCCGCCACCGCGGCATTGGGAGAGGAAACCCCCACCACAAACGCGTTTGCGCGGTGCGGATCGGGCATCAGCGCGTGAGCCAGCGACTGGTGCTGGGCCGGAAACCGGATGAGTGTCCACCCGTCTCCGCCGTTCCGGCTTTCATATAGGAAGGCGTTGCTCGTAACCGCAAGCACCCGGTTGGTTTCTCCACCCGCGGTCAGAAACGCGATGGATTCGACGCTCGCGCCGTAGGGACCGGCCGGACGCCATCCCGGCGCGCCAGAAACCGGCAACGAGGCAGGCAGCAAAACGGCTACTGCCCAAGCGTGCCAAACGGAGCATCGCCTAAGCGGCAAATACATAATAAAGATGGTAACCCGCCTGACGGGTCCCGTTGGGACCTACGCCGACCGGTCGATCGCCCTTTTCAGCTTGCGCACCAGGCGTTCGGCAAGCGTCTTCTTCACTTCCGCGTTCATCCCGCCGCCGCTGAACCACGGTGCGCGGTCGCTGGCTTCATCGGACCACAACACGACCTTGCCGGTTTTATCGATCAGCGTCAGCGTACCTTCGTTGACGTTGTTCAACCCCAGATAGCGGAGCGTCGCCTTGGTGCCGCCCGCTTTGTCTTCCTGGCTCTTGCCGACCAGGAAAGCGTCAGCCACTTCGCGGTCCAGCACGACGTTCACACGTCCGCGGAACTGGCGCGTGATCTGAATCCGCAAATCGTCGTCAAAATCGTTCTCCATCTTTTCGATGTACAGGCGCGAAACCATCTTCAGCCCGGAGGCGGCTTGCGCCGGCCGCAGACCAACGAGCGCCGGAACGGCGAATGCAAATAAAGAGCGACGGGTCAAAATACAATACCTCAGGAGAAAGTATACCCGGAAAACATTTCGGTCTTCAATTGTTTTTTTGACAGGTTTTCCTCATTCGATCGGGACTCAACGTATTGGGAAACGTGGCCGATAAGACGTTTTAGATGCGGGCTTTCATGCACAGCCTAGGACTGGTGGCCGGTCTGCTGCCGCTGTCGCTGGCTACGGGACCGGCCGCGCTCGCCGAACCATCGCGAGTGCTCACGTCCCTGCGCGAAGTGAAGCTTGCCGCCGTCTCCCCGGCCGAGGTCACGCGAGCCGACGTTTCCGGTTGTTCCATCTGGTGGAACCGGGCGGAAGGCTCGCTGGTCATACAGGCGCAGGACACTGGCATCGCCGTGCACGTCCGTCCGGGCGTCGCCGGAACGCTCCCGCTCGAACCGGGGCGCTGCGTGCGCATCCACGGCGTTCTCAAAGACGGACTCTTCTCACCGGAAATCGTCGCGAACCAGATCCTGCCGCTGCCGCCGGGCGCCGCCGTGCAACCGCACAATATCCCGCTCTCGCAGATCCTCGAGGGCGGCGAAGTGCACAACCTGGTACAAACTGAGGGCATTGTCCGCCAGGTTCGACGGGACCCGTCGTCTGGCCGTACCGAACTCGTGCTGGGCAGCGGCAACTCGGAACTCGAAGTGGAACTGCCGGGCCACCCGACCGAAGCGGAACTGGTGGACGCCAAGGTCGCCGTCACCGGCGTGGTCGCGTTTTCCGACCTCGAACGGGGCGGCGTCATGGCCGGCATGCGGTTGCGCACTCGCGCCGCTGCCGACATCCGGATTCTGCGAACCCCGCCGCCCGATCCGTACTTCGCGCCCATGCACCCGCCGGGAGTCCTGTTCCGCGTCCATCCGCTCGGCCGCTACGGCCATCGGATCCGCATGTTCGGCGTCGTCAGCTACTACGAGGCCGGGCAGCTGGTGGTATTTTCCGACGGGCGCCATACCATGGCGGCCGAAATCTCCGAAGGCCCCGAACTTCGCTCCGGTGACGTCGTCGAAGTGGTCGGCTTCGCCGATCATGGCCACGTCATCCCGTTGCTTCGCCACGCCGTCTATTTCGCCCGGTCGAAACAGAACGCCGTCCAATACAGCCCCTACCAGGGGGAACTCGAAACCCGCACGGCCTTCGGCAAGGCCATCACGCTCGAAGCCGAATACATGGGGCGTTCCCTGCAAAACGGGCATTGGCTGCTCCAGTTCCGTGTGGGACAGACGCCGTTCACCGGCAAGCTTCCGGCGGCGGCCGCGGGCGAACCGGCTCTTACGGCCTTCGAACCCGGCTCCCGCATGCGTCTCAACGGCATCCACTGGACTGACGATGTCTGGCATGTCAACAACGGCCGCGAGAGCACCGCCTGGCTGCTCATCCCGAGCCTCGACGACATCGAGGTGACGCGAAGCCCTCCGTTCTTCACCGGCCGGCGGGCCTGGCTGACGGTCTTCGGCATCGTCAGTTGCGCCGCTCTGGCGCTTGCCTGGGGCGTGCTGCTTCGGAAGCAGGTCGCCGACAAAACCGCCCGGATTCGCGAGGCGCTCACCGCCGAAGCCGCCCTGCAGGCGCGCTATCGCGACCTGTTTGAGAACTCCAACGACGCCATCTACACGTACGACTACAACGACATCCTCACCACCTGGAATCGCGCCGCCGAACGCATCACCGGGTATTCCCGCGAACAGATGGTCGGCGCCGACGTCCGAAGTCTGGTCGCGCCCGAATACCTCGACCAGGCCGCCGAGGTCAGCCGCCTCATCCGCCAGGGTGGGGACCTTCCGCCGCTCTATCAACTCGGCCTCATCGCCAGGGGCGGCAACCGGATCGTCATCGAAATCGCCGCGCGGCGCATCGAAACACCGGACGGGCCGCAAATCGAATGTATTTCCCGCGACGTCACGCGCCGCATAGAAGTGGCTCGCGAACTCACCGGCGCCAAGGAAAAGGCCGAGGCCGCCACACGCGCCAAAAGCGCCTTCCTGGCCAACATGAGCCACGAAATCCGCACGCCGATCAACGGCATCATCGGCATGAACCAGTTGCTACTGGAAAGCCATCTGACGCCGGAGCAGCGCGAATGCGCCGAGGCGGTGCGGCTCTCGAGCGACTCGCTGCTCACGCTAGTGAACAATGTTCTGGACATCAGCAAAGTCGAATCCGGCAAAATGGAGCTCGACCGTTCGCCTTTCGACCTGTGCCGGCTTCTGCAACAGGCGGTCCAGCTGATGCGGCCTCGCGCCAAAGCCCAGGGCCTCGATCTCGATTCCCTGTACGGCGGCGAAACGCCCCGATACTTCATTGGCGACCCTTTGCGCATCCGCCAGGTGGTTCTGAACTTTGTCGCCAACGCCATCAAGTTCACGCCTCGGGGCGGCTCGGTCCACATCACTGTGTCGACGCTCGAAAGGCCGTCCAGCCAAAGCTGCGTCATGCGTATCGCGGTCACCGACACCGGCATTGGCATCGCGGAAGAGGTGCAGGCGGGCCTGTTTCAGAAGTTCTCCCAGGTGGACTCGTCGGTCACCCGCAAGTACGGCGGCACGGGACTGGGCCTCGCCATCACGCGCGAACTGGCCACGCTCATGGGTGGCGCCGTCGGCGTACTCAGCAAGCAGGGCCAGGGTTCCACCTTCTGGTTCGATGTTCCGCTCGCGGCGGACCCCGCCCCGCGGCCCCGGCCGGAACCCGGTTCGCAGCAGACGCTGGCGACGCCCGATGGCGGCCTTTGGCGCGTCCTGCTAGTGGAAGACAACAGCGTCAACCAAAAGCTCCTCCTCCGCATGCTGCGTACCCGGAACTGCGACCCGATCCTTGCCGAAAACGGGCAGGAGGCCGTCGAAAAGTACCAGCCCGGCGCCTACGACCTCATCCTGATGGACTGCCAGATGCCCATCCTCGACGGCTACCGCGCCACCGAAGCGATCCGTAACCTGGAAAGCGCCCTCCACTCCCAGCGCACGCCGATTATCGCCCTCACAGCCAACGCCATGGTCGGCGACCGCGAACACTGCCTCCGCGCCGGAATGGACGACTATCTGTCGAAACCAATCCACCGCGAAGACCTCGATCATCTGCTCGAAAAATGGCTGAAAGACGGCCCGGCGTTGCCCGGTCCCCTGTAAGCGCGAGCCCTGTTTCCCGCGCGCGGGCGATATACTGGGACCAACCATGAGCGACCAAACAACCAGCACCAATTCGAGCAACAGCAGCAACAGCAGCAGCAGCCGTCGCGCGTTTCTCACCGCCGCGGCCGTCGTCGGAGCGCCAGCCATCATTCGCGCGCAAACCGTTACGAATGCCATCAAGGTAGGGTTGGTCGGTTGCGGCGGACGCGGCACCGGCGCCGCTTCCCAAGCTCTCAACGCCGACGATTACGCCGAACTCACCGCCATGGGTGACATCGACGCCTCCCGCATCGAACAGAGTCTCAAAGCCCTCGGCAGCCGCCAGAAGATCGCCGCCAAGATCAAGGTGGATCCCTCGAAACAGTACCTCGGTCTCGATTCGTACCAAAAGGTCATTGACTCGGGCATCGACGTCGTCCTCCTCGCCACGCCCCCCGGCTTCCGCCCCGAACACCTGAAGTACACCATTAACGCCGGCAAACATTCGTTCGTCGAAAAGCCCGTCGCCGTCGACGCCTATGGCATCCGCGACGTCCTCGCCACGGTTGAAGCCGCCAAGAAGAAGAATCTTTCGCTCGTCGCCGGCTTCTGCTGGCGCTACAGCAACTACATCGTCGACACCTTCAAGCAGTTGCAGACCGGCGCCATCGGCGATCTGGTGTCCTACTACGGCACGTATTACACGAGCCCGGTCAAGCCCATGCCACCGGCCTCCACCCGTCCCGCCGGCATGAGCGATACCGAATGGCAGATCCGCAACTGGTACAACTTCGGCTGGCTTTGTGGAGACTCGCTGGTCGAACAGGCCATCCACACCGTCGACAAGGTGGCCTGGGCCATGGGCGACAAGCCCCCGATTAGCTGCGTCGCCGTCGGTGGACGTCAGATTCCCGCCGAAGGCGGCAACATCTTCGACCACTTCGAAGTCAACTACCTCTACCCCAACAACGTCCGCGCCTACGTGGCCAATCGCCAGATGGACGGCTGCTACAACGAGAATTCGGATTACATCGCGGGCACCAAGGGCAGCATCATCATCGGCCGCGGCCCCAACCCGCGCATCGTCGACGCCAAAGGCGACCAGGTCTGGCAGTACTCCGGCCAGAAGTACGACATGTATCAGTACGAGCACGATGTGCTGTTCGCATCGCTTCGCAAGAACGCGCCGGTCAACGACGGTGTCCGGCTCGCCCACTCCACCATGCTCGGCATCATGGGCCGCATGGCCGCCTACACCGGGCAACAAATCACCTGGGATCAGGCGCTCAACTCGCAGGAACGCCTTGTTCCCGAAAAAATCGACTGGAACGGTGCGCTCGAAGTCGCTCCCATGGCGCGCCCGGGCCGGACGAAGTTCATCTAGATCGAGGGCGTAATGAAAGCTATCGCGATAATGGCCTGTCTCACGGCAGGCCTTGCCCATGCGCAATCCGCCGCGGCTCCCGACTTCGATAAAGAACTCAAAATCGTTCTCGAAAAGAACTGCCTCCACTGTCACGACGCCGCCAAGCCAGCCAGCGGACTCCGTATGGACGACCTGGCGGGCATGCTCAAAGGTGGCAGCAAGGGTCCGGCGCTGGTCCCCGGCAAACCTGAAGCGAGCCTCATGATGAAGCTCATCGAACTCCCGGCCGGTACCGCGCTTGCCATGCCTCCGGGCCTGCAGATGCACAACGGCGAACGGGACATCGTTCGTCGTTGGATCGCCGCCGGCGCGCCCTGGCCCGCCAACCGCAAGATCGGCCTCGCCGCCACCGCCGCCGCGCAAGCCATGAGCCCCCTTGAAGTGGCAAAGGCCATCCATGCCCGCGTCAAAGCACCGGAACCGAAGCCGTACAAACAGGTGATTCCGGGCTACGACGCGTCATATGAAATGCTGCCCATCCCGGCCGGCGAATTCACCATGGGAACGCCGCCTACCGAAAAAGGCCGTTCCGATGACGAAGGCCCGCAGCGCAAGGTCAAGGTGGACGGCTTCCTCATGCAGAAGCACGAAGTGACCTGGGACGAGTACCGCCTGTTCATGCTCTCCCAGCAATCCGAACGCGGCAAGGATACCGTCGTCGACGCCGTCAGCCGCCCCACGCGGCCGTATGTCGAAATGAGCTTCGGCATGGGCATCAACGGCTACCCCGCCATCAGCATGACGCAGCACGCCGCCAACAAGTACGCGCAATGGCTCAGCGCCCGCACAGGCCATTTCTATCGCCTTCCGACCGAAGCCGAGTGGGAATACGCCTGCCGCGCCGGAACCACGACGCCGTACTCGTTCGGCAGCGACGCCAGCGCCCTGCCCGACTACGCGTGGTACGACAAGAACTCCAACGGCAAGTACGAAAAGGTCGGCACCAAGAAGCCCAATCCCTGGGGTCTTTACGACATGCACGGCAACGTGGGCGAATGGGTGCTCGATGAATACGCGCCCTATCAACCGGCCACCGGCGTCCTCCACAACCCCTGGGCCAAGGCCAAGAACCCGTACCCGCACACCGTTCGCGGCGGCAGTTGGAACGATCCGCCGGACCGCCTCCGTTGCGGCGCCCGGCTCGGCTCCGACCCGTCGTGGAAGATGCAGGATCCGCAGTTGCCAAAGTCCATCTGGTACCTCACCGACGCGCAGTGGCTCGGCTTCCGCCTCGTCCGCCCCCTGAAAGTCCCAACGCCTGAAGAGATGGACAAGTATTGGAACAGCGGAGTCGAAAACGAGCAGTAATCTTCCTGTTTTGCCTGTCGCTCGTACAGGCGCAGGAACGCATCGAGGCCTTTCAGACGGTGATGGGGACGCAGTTCCGCGTCACCGTCTACGCCACAGACATCGTGAAAGCACGAGCGGCCATCAACGCCGCCTTCGCGCGCGCCCACGACCTCGATCGCAAGCTTTCCGACTACAAGCCGGACTCCGAGCTCAACCGACTCAAGCGCGGCCGCAACCAGGTCAGCGACGATCTTTACACGGTCCTTGCCTACGGCCAGCAGGTCGCGCGCGAGACGCATGGCGACTTCGACGTCACGCTAGGCCCGTTGATCCGCCTCTGGCGAAACGCCCGTAAAGCAGCCACGTTACCGGATCCCAAGGCCATCCAAGCGGCCCGCCGCCGAATCGGCTACAAGTCTGTGAAGCTTCACGCGCCGCGCACGGTCGAACTGAAGAAGGCGAACATGCAACTCGACCTGGGGGGCATCGCCAAAGGCTACGCCGCCGGTGAGATGCTAAAAAACCTGCATCAATCGGGATT
>JAFDVT010000361.1 GCA_018268875.1 Acidobacteriota bacterium | reverse complement strand
TGGGAACTCGCTCCGCCTCGCGTCGGCATCTACGAACCGTATTCCACCAACATGGACGCGGGTTGGACCGACTGGATGCTCGACTATTACAAGATCCCGCACACCATGTTGAAGGACGCGGATTTTCAGAAGGGCAACCTCAAGGCGAAGTACGACACCATCATCCTCGCGTCGCAAGGCATGACGTCGATCCTGCATGGCATTCGCGATGGCGAAGGCCGCGGTGGCCGCGCCGCTGGTGAAGAAGCCGCCGTCGCTCGCCAACGTCCGGAGTTCACCGGAGGACTCGAAGTGGAAGGCGTCGCGAACCTGCAGAAGTTCGTGCGCGAGGGCGGTACGCTGCTCGCGTTCGACCAGGCGACCGAACTTCCGGCGTCGTTATTTCCATTGCCTGTGCGGCTGAATCTTCGCGCGGGCGAGGGCAGCGGCGGCGGAGAGAATGGGTATTACTGCCCCGGTTCGCTCATTCGAATCACGGTCGATCCGAAGAATCCGCTCGCCTTCGGCATGCGCGAAGACGCCATCGCGTACTCGCAAGGCGGGCAAGCGTTCGACATCACGTTGATGCGCGAATTCAACACCGGCGACCGCGAAACGAAAACCGTCGCTTCTTACGCCAAAAAGGACCTGCTAGCCTCAGGCTGGATTTCCGGCGAACGCCAAGTGCTCGGCAAGGGCATCATGATCGAAGCGACGCATGGCAAAGGCAAGGTGGTGATGTACGGCTTCCGGCCGCAGTTCCGCGGGCAGTCCTTCGGTACGTTTAAGCTGGTTTTGAACGCGATCTATCTGGCTTCCGCAAGAACTCTGTGAGACGTCTTTCCCTAATCCTCGCCGCGCTCGTCGCTGTATCCAGCTGTTCGATCCGCAAAACGGCAGTGCGGTCCATGGCCACCGCACTGTCGGGCGCGGCCGATGAGTTCGCCCGCGACGAGGACCCCGAACTCATCAAGGGCGCGATGCCCTTCAGCCTAAAGCTGATGGAAACCGTGCTTCGCGAAGATCCCAAAAACAGCGAGATTCTGGCCTCGCTGTGCAAAGGATTTTCGCAGTACGCCTACGGCTTCGTGCTGCAGGATGCGGAAGAAATCGAAGACAAGGATCGCGCCGCGGCGCAGGCAGGCAAGGCCCGCGCCGTCAAACTGTTCCTCCGTGGACGCAACTACGGCCTGCGTTACCTCGAACAGAAACGTCCCACGTTCGCGGCTGATTTGAAGGCCGACCCGAAGAAGGCCGTGCAGTCCCTCACCAAAGCCGACGTACCCGTCGTCTTCTGGACCGCAGTCGGCTGGGCCGGCGCGATCTCTGTCTCAAAGGACATGTTCATGCTGCCGCAATTGCCGCAGATTGAAGCGCTCATCAACCGCGCGTTGGAACTCGACGAAACCTACGACAGCGGAGCCATTCACGGCTTTTTGATGTCGTATGAAATGTCGCGCCCGTTCGCGCAAACCGACAAAGCCGCCAGCCTCGCCAAGTCCCATTACGAACGCGCACTGGCGCTTGATGGAGGCAAACTCGCCGGCCTCCACGTCGCCTACGCGGAAAGCGCGATGGTGATGCTCAAGAACCGCGCCGAGTTCGAACGCCTGCTCAACCTCGCGCTCAAGATCGACCCCAACGCGGCGCCGGAACATCGCGTCATCAACCTGATTTTCCAGCGCCGCGCGCGTTTCCTGCTGTCCAAAGTCAACCGTCTCTTCCCCGCCGCGGCGCGTTAAAAACCTTCGTCCGCCGAAGGACCGTACATCCCCGGAATCGCCACGTTGTTCAACCGCAGGTACACGCCAAGCTGCGCACGATGATGCACCTGGTGGTTGATAAAACTGCGCACCACCTGCGGCCGCGGCTTGGTCATGCGGAAGTCCTTGTACTGGAAGGTCCACGTCTTTTGCATGTCTTCGTCGGTCGCGTTGGCGATCGCCGCGCGGCCCGCCTCCACCGACTTTTCGAACTTCTCCAGCAGTTCCTTGCTGGTCGCGCAGTATTCCGGCTTGAAGTCCGCCGGCAGTTCGAACACTTCGCTTTCGAGCGCGAACTGCAGCCACGACGGCAGATCCGCCAGGTGCGTCGCCAGGTAGTTCAGCTTCATCGACTTCGGATGCGGCTGGTAATCCGCGAGTCCGTCTTCGAGAACGACGCGCTCGAGCAGCTTGCGCGTCAACTTCGCTTCCTCTTCAAAATCCATGCAGATTGTCTGGCAGAGTGTGCTTTCCATGGACTCAAGCGTAAAGCCGATTGCGGACAACTTCTGTCCTCGACCTGTGGGACGCTACAAAAAGCATGATTGAGACCTCCGCTCGCCTGCTGCGCCTGTTAGGACTGTTTCAAGGCCGCCGTTATTGGTCGGGAGGCGAACTGGCCAGCCGTTTGGAAGTGACGCCGCGTACCCTGCGTCGCGATGTCGACAAGCTTCGGTCGCTCGGCTACCCCATCCATTCGACATCGGGCGTCGAAGGCGGTTACCAGATGGGCGCGGGCTCCGACATGCCGCCGCTGTTGCTCGACGACGACGAGGCCGTGGCCGTCTCGATGGGCCTCCGCTCCAACACGCTAGGCGGCATTCAGGGTATCGAGGAAGCCAGCCTCCGCGCGCTATCGAAGATGGAAAAACTGTTGCCGCCAAGGCTTGCCAAGCGGGTCGCCGCGCTGCAATCGATGGTGGTCAGCGCGCCTCGCCAATCGCCCTACGCGCCGCCCGTCGACGCCAAGCTCATCTCGCTCCTCGCGGCCGCCTGTCGCGACCTCCAGCAACTCCAGTTCGACTACGCGGACCACAAGGGTTCCCCGTCGCGCCGCACCGTCGAACCGCATCGCCTGGTTAGTTTCGGCCGCCGTTGGTACCTTGTGGCGTGGGATGTCGCGCGAAAAGATTGGCGCACCTTCCGTGCGGATCGCATCGGCCCC
>JAFDVT010000360.1 GCA_018268875.1 Acidobacteriota bacterium | reverse complement strand
GTCCCGTAACCAGGTCGCCCGCGCCTTCGCGCGACAAGCTCAACTGGCCGCCCGACGTCTTTGCCAGCACCTTCTCCTCGGGTTCACGAACTCCCATCGTCAACCGCAGCCGTTCCTTCTGTTCCTCCGGCGTAGAGGTCTGATTCTGCTGGCGCGCGATTTCGATCCACTGTTCGACAATCTGTTCGTACGTCAAGGCGCCTGCGGGCAACGTGCGGTTGTGCAATGCCAGCGCGTTCTGCAGCGGTTCCGGACTAAAGCTCTTTTCCTTGTACTCCGCGGGATTCTTCGCCTTCAGAATATGCTTGGCAAAGAACTGGTACACGGCCTCGCGACTTTCCTTGTTGTAGTTATGCGGAAAGTCGAATTGCACGGCTTCCAAGCTGTCGTGCGCGTTGTACAAACGGTAAATCTGGCGCATCGACGGGTACTCTTCGTGCAGCGTATTCTTCGTCCAGTCGCCGGTGGCCGACACCATGATCATCGGCCGTGGCGCGATCAACGCGGCGATTTCGATGTTGTTCGTGTCGAACCGCAGGCCCGGGGCGTTCTCGCACGGCGACCCGCCCTGCATGATGCCGGAGATCATGTTCACCGGCGCCGCGAACTTCACGCGGTTGTCCACGGCGGCAAGCAGGAACGTCTGCGTCCCACCCCCGGACGCGCCCGTTGCGCCGATCAGTTCGCGATTCACATCGGGCAGCGATTGCAGAAAATCCAGCACGCGAATCGAGTTCCACAACTGCAATCCCAAAGGACCAAAGCTCCAAAGCTGTTCGCGAGGCCCGCCGAACGCATGGGGCGTCTGCAGCGTGTCGTTGTACCCGACCATGTCGTACATAAAGACGACGTAGCCCTGCTTTGCGAGGTTGATCCCGCGCGCCGGGAGCGACCCGAGGTTTGTGTTCTCCAACCGTCCGTAATACCAATGGCCGTGCGGCGACGCGATCGCCGGATGCGGACCCGGTTTGCCCTTCGGACGGTACAGATTCCCGCCCAGGTAGTAACCGGGCATGGTCTGGATAAGGACCTTTTCCACGCTGTAATCGGCGTGTTCCACTTTGCCGAAGATTTCGGCGTTCAGCGGACTCTTGGGCGGCAGCGGCGACAGTCCCGCCGATACCAGGATTTGCTTCCGCAGGTGCGCCGCGCGCTTTTCCCAGGCTTGGCGCGAGCCATACACGGGCATGCTGAAATGCGTATCGGTATTCGGGATATCGGTGAGGCGTCCGTCGGTGGCTGGTACATCCTGGGCCAGGCACAGCAGAAAAAGCAGCGAAGCGGGCATGTTCCCCAGTTAATCACAGCTACTATGAGGTAGCGAAAAAAGCACAAGAATGAAGAACTGGAAGTTGACCGTCGAATACGACGGCACGAAGTACCACGGCTGGCAGAAACAGATCAACGCCCGCACCATCCAGGGCGAACTCGAAAAGGCCGCCATGGACCTGCTGGGGTTGAACGACTTGGAAATCGGCGGTTCCGGCCGTACGGATGCGGGCGTCCATGCCATGGAACAGATCGCCCATTTGAAGATCAAGCCGAATATCCGAATCGACACGGATCGCCTGATGTACGGCATCAACGACCGTTTGCCGTACGACATCAATGTACTGGCCGTCGAAGAAGCGCCGCC
Source organism: Acidobacteriota bacterium (assembly GCA_018268875.1). Lineage (GTDB taxonomy): Bacteria > Acidobacteriota > Terriglobia > Bryobacterales > Bryobacteraceae > F-183. Next base: position 880 of record JAFDVT010000360.1, on the reverse strand, counting down.
ATCGTTCCACGCGCGCCACGACGCGAAGACGCGGTCGTACCTGTATCAGATTTCCCGCCGCCGTTCGGCGTTTTCGAAGCGCTACGTCTGGTGGATTCGCGAGGATCTGGATATCGCCAAAATGGCGCGGGCGGCCAAATCGCTCGCCGGCCGGCATGACTTTTCGCAGTTCTCGCAAAAGGACCCGTCGCGCCCCGGCGAGTCCACCATCGTGGTCGTGGAGGACGCCGAGATCGGCACTGACGAGCATCTGGTGCTGTTCCAGATCGAAGCGTCGCACTTCTTATGGAAGATGGTTCGGCGATTGACGGGTACGCTGGTGAAACTGGGCAAAGGCGAAATCACGGAGGATCAGTTCGCGGACCTGCTGAACGGAAGACCGAGCAAGAACCTGGACGTCCCGGCGTGGACGGCCCCGTCTTCCGGCTTGTTCTTGCAAAAAGTCCTGTATTGAATTCGAGTCCGAATGCCAACATCGAAACGGATTTGCTGGGGGACGCTACTCGCGTTGTTTGCAGCCATTGGTTTCTCGCAACAAAGCACCGCAAGGTATCCTGCCAACCGGTACGGATCAGTCGGCGTAACCCTTACCGATTCCGCCATCGAGATCCGGAGGGCAGCGGAGACGTGGCGGGTGCCGTAGTCGGGCTTGTGCGCGGCCTCGACTGCGCGGAACGCGTTGACACCAGCGGCGATAAATGTCCCTCGCCACCGTCAGAACCCTGCCCGGCATGCGCGCCGAATGTCTCGGTGATCGGGTGGGATGAAGTACACCAAACTCTCAATTTTGCGGTAACGACGTCGACCTGGTGGGAAAAACCTCACCAGGTGTTTCGCTACCGTCTCGGGAACAAAGGGCCCTCAACGCCTGACGAACACG
>JAFDVT010000035.1 GCA_018268875.1 Acidobacteriota bacterium | reverse complement strand
GGGATCGACGATCCGGCCACCGAGGACATTGTCGCCAACCGCATCGCCGAACTGAAGGGAAAGAAGTGATGCACGCGGAACTGTGCGCGCTAGGCGAGAAGTGGCTGCGCAGGCAGGGGTGTCGTGTTGTGCTGCGCGACCCCTTTAAGGCCGCCGTTGCGACTGGTGAATGTCCGGACGTGATTGGCTGGCGCGACGGTCATAGTGTCCTGATCGAATGCAAAGTATCGCGCCCCGACTTTCTAGCCGACAAGGCAAAGAAATTTCGTGCCATTCCGGAACTTGGCATGGGCGACGCGCGTCTATTTCTTGCCCCGGATGGCGTCATCCGACCTGGCGATATTCCGGAAGGCTGGGGTCTACTTATCGCGACTGGCGAACGAGTGCGAATTGAAGGCGGCTACCCCAAGATTTACGAAATTGGATGCTGGTCATCTAAGCCCCGCCCGAAAGGGTACAAAAAACGCATGGGCGTGAACTGGTATCCGTACCCGTTCAACGGCAACAAGCAATGCGAAACGGTGATGCTCGTGTCCGCTCTGGCGCGTAGGGATGCTGAAGAACTGAAAGGAGAGAGCCGTGGGTGAGTCAATCGAAACAATCCTGAGCGAGATGCGAAACGCGAGTCCGCTGCACACCGCACAAGACTTGTGCCCAGAATTTGCCGCACGAATCGAAGCAGCCATCGAGCTTGACCGCGCATCCCGTCCGGCTGGGGAGGCGGTGGCGTGGTTGCAAGAAACGACGGGGCAGGCGTTGGACGCTGCACGGCGACTGGTGACGTACACGCTGCCAGAGGAAGGCGGTACGAGTTTGAGGGCGGCAGGGTTTCGCTGCCTGGGCGAAGCGGGCGGCGGCAGTTGGAACGTGCCGAGCCGCCCGCGAGTGGATACGCACCCGCTGCAAGTGAAACTGCGGTGGGAATTGGAAGCGGAATAACGCCCAAGCTAAGGCGCCGTAGCGAAGCGAAGGTCGCCTTGAGCGCAGAGTTAGCTTACATGCACGAGAGAACGTAGGACACCATGCTTTTTCCACCCGTCACCTTTGAGCCAATCGACCGCGTTGCAGCCAACGCGCTGCTCGTGCAGTGGGGGCACGCGATGGGGCCGATGGAACGCGGGAACGTTGCAGGCGTGAGCTACGCGCTGATGCACGAAGGCCGACCGGTTGCTGTTGCAATGGCCGCGACGCTCATACGCGAGTGCGTTGGCGGCGGCAACAAAAACCTGACGCGAGAGAACACGATTGAGCTTACGCGATTGTGCGCGGAACGCGCGGGCCTTTGCCGCGTTGCACTGCGCTTGTGGCGCGAGTTCGTTTTTCCGACGCTCGGCTACGAGAACGCGATCAGTTACCAGGACGCGGACATGCACAGCGGCAACACGTACCGCTTTGATGGCTGGGAACGGATTGGATTTAGCAGCAGCGGAACGGATAGCCGCAGCGGGAGAAAGGGCCGGCGCAAATGGATTTGGCGTTGGCGGAAGCGGCCATGCATGGAAGCTAACGCCCAATAGGTTACATTTCGACGCGTAACACCCCAAGGAGCCGTTACACCCATGACACTGATCGAAGAACTTGACGCCGTGCTGGAGAAGGATGACGCGCGCCCGCACTATGACGCGGAGTTCGTGTTTTCCGGTGCTGATTTTCTCCGCGACAACGCCGACACGCTGCGCGCTGCGTTGAAGTTATATGAGGCTGCGAAGGTTGCGCCACGAGGTCGCGTTTACGGAGACGGGGCCGTTCGCATTGACGGCAAGTGGTCAGAGTCGCTGCGCCTGGCCGAAGTCATCATCATTTCGACGGAGGTGTTGAAGTGAACAAGACCGAGACGGTCATCGTCCGAGCTGGCGACGAGTTCAAATGCCGCATGGAATCGTGTCAGCGTCGTGAGGCTGAGATGCAGGCCGAGATTGACCGGCTGCGGAATATGCTTGGCGAGTGCTATGTGCTGTCCGGCGCAGACACTGACGGAGATCCGCCGGAACGACATGCGGAAACAGCGGTGCGCGCAGTTGGTGATCTACGTCGTGACTATGACGAGAACGAGGATTGGCAGGGTCGCGCTTTGGCGGCTGAGAAGGATGCCGCTCGCTATCGATGGCTGCGCGACACGGGGAGCCATACGGCGATCATGTTCATCCTTGACCAGCGTCGTGAATCGAACGAATGGGATGCAGAGATCGACGAGGCAATGGAGGCTGGCGAGTGAGTGACTTCGACTGCCTGAGCGTCCGTGAAGTCCGGAAACTGACCGGAACGCCGATCAAGGCGCGCCAGTTCAAGTTCCTGCGGCTCAATGGCATCCAGCACTTCAAGGGGCTGGACGGGCGTCCTCGCGTGCCTCGTTCAGCAGTCGAGACCAAGCCGAGCGATACTGCCCCGACCTGGGTCCCCAACAAGGCCGCCTAATGGGCCGCAAGCCGAACAATCCGGACGCCGTACCCCGCCTCAGACAGCGCATGATGCGCTCAGGGCGCGTCTTCTACTACTACGACCACGGCGGCACGCCACGACGCGAGGAGCCGCTGGGAAGCGACTACGCGCTGGCGCTGAAGCGCTGGGCCGAGATTGAGGGCGAGCAGTCGATCCCGAAGCCGGAAGTGATCTCGCTGGAATACGTCTGGACGAAATATCAGGAGTCATCGGAGTTCATTAAGGACAAGGCTCCGCGAACCCAGGCGGACAACCGGCGCGAGATGGCGAAGCTGTTGGAGTTCTTCAACGACCCGCCCGGGCCGATGGATGCGATCAAGCCGGCGCACGTCGGCCAGTACAAGCGTTGGCGCACGAAATCCGGCACGGGTCTGGTGCGTGCCAATCGCGAGCTGTCCCTGCTGTCCGTCGTCTGGAACTTCGGACGCGAGGCCGGTTACACGTCCATGCCGAACCCCGTAGCCGGAGTTAAGCGGTTCAAGGAGGCTGGCCGCAAGGATGTCTACATCGAGGACGCCGACTATGCCCGCGTGATGGAGCATGCCAGCCCGTGGCTTAGGGATGCGATGGAGCTTGCCTACCTGACCGGGCAGCGACCGGCGGACGTGCTGAAGATGTCGGAGCATGACGTGCGCGACGGCATGATCCATGTTCAGCAAGGCAAGACGAAGGTAAAGGTTCGGATCGAGGTCATCGGCGGCCTGCCGGAGCTGCTGGCGCGCATCCGCGAGCGCAAGCGCGGGCATCGGGTGTTCAGCACCAGGCTCGTCGTGAATCGCTATGGGCGCGCCGTGGGCGTCCATGCGGTGAGCGTGTGGTGGAAGGAAGCCTGCAAGGCGGCGGGCGTCTCTGGCGTCCACTACCGCGACCTGAGAGCGAAGGCAGCGACGGACACCGAAGAAGGCGCTGACCTGCGCACGGCGCAGCGTCAGTTAGGGCACACGAGGATCACCACCACCGAGGGTTATGTGCGAAACCGCAAGGGGGCGAGAGTGGCACCTACAGGCGTGATTGCGGTGCAACCCCGAAATTGCGGAGCAGGCGGCGGGAAGCCTGAAAAGAAAAACCCCTAGAAAACTAGGGGCAATTGATGGAGGCCGAGGTCGGAATTGAACCGGCGTACGCGGATTTGCAGTCCGAACAGACATTCCCATATTTATTGGCTTTCAGGCCAATTTCTGCACCGCATATTAGCTGTAATGCTAACGATATTTCCCGAGAGAAAATGACCTACTCGGCGGATTGCGGTGCAAATCTCACCCCATGATCCGGCCAGCGCTACCCTTCCGCCCATGCCAATCGCCGAAGCCCGCTACGACTTCCGAATCCAGGTCGGAAAGCAGATGCACGACTTTCGGGTGGTCATGCACGAGGAACGAGAACTGGACGCCGCCGGCATGCCTGGGCGGCTGATCTCGGCCAAGCTAGCGACCTACCACGTCGATCCGCCGGGGCCGAAGGTCTCGTACAAGCGCCTGTCGCTCGCCGGACAGTCGCGCTTCTACCTGCTGGTGGATAACCAGCCGAAGCAGATACCGCGCCCTGAGCGCGTCTGGCTGCGGTGGTTGGGCGATCAGTGAGGGTTTATCGTCTTGGTGCGCGTGACGTGCATTGGACGATCAGCAAGCCACTCAGACCCCACACGAGCGATGACACGGAAAGGGCCTGTGACCAATGCTACGAACAGAGCGATGTAGAGCTTATACGCACCGACAGCACCGTCTACTGCTGCCGCGATCAGTTCGTTTTTCATAACTGGTCTCCTAGCTCGACAAAGAATTTCCGTACGCCCAACAGTAGCACCCCAAGGAACACCAGAACGTCAAGGACGACGAGAATGATTTCGACCCAGCTCAGAATCTGATGAACGGTATCCGGGAAACGGTGAAGTTCGTTCAGGTAGGCGTCAAAGTACGACAGACCCCATGCTGCCGCCGTGAGCGCCATGCACATGACAACGCCTGTCAGTACGTGCGCCAGGAATCCTACGGTCGCTGCCCAAAGGCCGCGCCGGCGACGTCCATAGCTGTCGTATCCCCACCCCATGGGCGGCGACTATAGCAAAGCACACCCGCCGCGTGCGCTGTCATCGTGGCCGGCGACGCCTGGGCCGTGTGTCGCGCCCACCAATCACAGCCGCGTCAGAGTGAAGTCGAACTGAGCGTCGGTGCTTGCGAAGCTTGGGTTCACCGTTGACAAATCGAATGAATTTACGCTTTTTGCCAGAGACAAGACGAATGAAGTGCCGGCATTGCTCGTTGTCGCGGCGACGGAATAGTCATTCACGGACGCGACGCCGAGATTGTGCGTAACGCGGTAGCTTCCAGTGGCAAGCTTGCTGCACGACCAGCCCGGCGGAAGCCTGAGTGCAGCGCCAGCCGCCGACACCGACCCAGCGAACGAAATGCGGTCCGACATGGGCGAGACGGTCGGTCGCTCGACAGCATCTTGCATGACTGATCCGTAATCCTCCCAGATCAGGGCGGCGTCGCCCGCGATGTACTTGCGCGACACGTCCGGGGTGTAGCCGTTGTATGAGCGGAACGCACATCCGATGGTAACAAGCCGAATCTTGCCCGCCGTCTGGATGCAGTTGGTGACGTAGCGGGCGGCAATGTTGCGATTGAACGACACGCCGACCAACACGACGGTCACGTAGTTCGCGCCTGTGTTCGTCAGAAACAGATCGGCACCGCCACCGTTCGACTCGAAATATCCGCCCATGAACGTCGCACCGACGCCAGCCTCACCACCATCGAACACGAGACCGCAACCGCCCTCTGACGGCTGGCCGTGGCGTCCGTTGTTCTCGAAATTGCAGTTGATGAACGACGCGTCGGTCATGTTTGCTTGACCGAAAAAACCCATCACGACATTGCTTTCGAAGTTGCATGAGTCGAACGTGTTGGCATTGATGCCGGAGAATCCTGCGCCCTTAAGGACTTGCGCGCCATACACTGCATTATTCATGCAGGTTACGTTGGTGAACTTTGACGACAGGACTGACTCAAGTCGAAGCCCGGTGTTGTGCCCTTGCAGCGTGACGTTTTCAAGGCCGGTAAATGCCTTGTTGAATATCTTGATACCGTTAGTGCCAGGCGTTCCGGCCATCACCGAGAAGTCGCGGTGAACCTCGTACCCGTGAGCATCCATCGCCGTTCCGCCAATCAACTCAAGCGCATACTGGCCTGCGGTTCCTGAGATAAGAATTGAGGATGCTGCGCCGTCGCCGATAATC
>JAFDVT010000359.1 GCA_018268875.1 Acidobacteriota bacterium | reverse complement strand
GATCCGGTGTTTGTGATCCAAAAATAAAATGCCCACCATCGATCCGAATTCGACGACGCCGCAAGACCTTTACAAACTGCTGATCGGCCTGGTGGTGCCGCGGCCGATCGCGTTTGTTTCTTCGCTGAGCGCCGATGGAGTTCCCAACCTCGCGCCGTTCAGCTTTTTCACGGTGGTGAGCGCGAATCCGCCGGTGATCTGCTTTACCCCCATGCGCAAGGGCGCGGCGGCCGGCGGAGGACGCAAAGACACACTCGCCAACATCGAGGCGACGCGGGAATTCACGGTCAGCATCGTGTCCGAAAGCTTCGCCCAACAGATGAACTTGTGCTCAGGCGAGTATCCGCCGGAGGTCAACGAGTTCGAAGTCGCAGGCCTGACGCCGCTCGCCAGCGAACTGGTCGCGCCGGCCCGCGTCGCCGAGTCCCTGGCAACAATGGAATGCCGTCTGCTGAAAGTGGTGCAGGTGAGCGACAAGCCGCTGGGAGGCAGCCTGGTGCTCGGGGAAGTGCTGCGTTTCCACATTGCCGATGCGCTGTTTCAGAATTTCCGGATCGATCCCGGCGTGTTGCAGGCGATCGGCCGCATGGGCGGACCGGCCTACACGAGGACGAACGACCTGTTCGAGATGCAGCGGCCGCAAGTGTAACGGATACACTGGTACCATTGCCGCCCGCAACCCCAAAGAAAATTCTGATTTCGGCTGGTGAATCGTCCGGCGACCTGGCCGCGTCCGGCCTCGTGCTGGCATTGCGCCGTCTCTGGCCCGATGCCGACTTTTTTGGCTGCGCGGGACCGCGGATGCGAGCGGCCGGCGTCCGTCCCATCATCCGGATGGAAGAGCTCAACGTCGTCGGGCTGGTCGAGGTCGTCCAGCATATCCCTCGCATTTACGGCGAGTTCCGGAAGTTGCGCGATTCCATCGCGACCGAAAAGCCGGACCTCGCGGTGCTCACCGACAGCCCTGATTTTCATCTGCGGCTGCTGCCTCATCTGCACAAGGCGCATGTTCCCGTGGGGTACTTCATCGCGCCCCAGGTTTGGGCCTGGCGCAAGGGCCGCATCAAGACTCTACAGCGGTACGTCGACCATCTTCTCTGTATTTTCCCCTTCGAGGAAGAGTTCTTTCGCACCAACGGCGTCACGGCGACGTATGTCGGCCATCCACTGCCCAGCCGCATCGAGATCCGGACGCCGCGTGAGGAATTTCGCGCGAGGTTCGGTGCGACGGACTCCAAACCGCTCATCGCGCTGCTGCCCGGGAGCCGTCCCGGCGAGATCCATCGCCACCTGGATGAACTGGCCGGCGCCGTGGAACTGATTCAAAAGAAGAAGCCATCTGTCTTCGTACTGGGTACGGCTCCGGGATTTTCGGCTCGCGTTCCTGAAAACTTCTGGAAACGCTTTCCCGCCGGGTCCATCCAACTAGTGGAAGCCGAAACCTGGGATCTGTTGCATGCGGCGGACCTTGCGCTCGCAGCCAGCGGCACCGTTACGGTGGAAGCCGCGCTGCTCGGGTGTCCCATGGTGACTTATTACAAAGTTGTGGGTTTGAGCTGGTTGATGGGCAAGATGCTCGTGCGCGTTCCTTATTATTCGATGGTCAATCTCGTCGCCGGAAAGAAGGCGGTACCGGAAGTCATGCAGCAGGACTTTACCGCGCAGAATCTGTGCCGGGAGGCGCTTCGCCTGCTGGAAGACACCGCCGCGCGCGACACCATGAAGGCCGACCTCGCCACCGTTTCCCAAAAGCTCGCCACGCCCGGCGCGGACCCCATGGACAAAGCCGCCGGCATTTTGCAAAGCCTGATTGAAAAGGAAGTTTCCGCACATGCTTCGTAGTAGTAGCAGCCGAATTGCGGCCGCCGCCGCGCTACTGACCACCGTTTTCTATCCAACGGCCGCCGACGCCCAGGAACGCCGCACCGGCCGCGTACGCGTGGAACATTATGCCATCGATGCGGAAATCAACCCGGCGACGCAAACCATTCAGGCCACCGTCAAAGCGACCGTGATTCCCCTGGAAGACAACCAGACCACTGCCGTTCTTGAACTCAACAACGCTTTGAACATTACGCGCGTGGTGGACGCGGAAAACCGGCAGATTGGCGTGTCCCGCTCGCAGGAAGACTTTACGGCCCGCCTCAGCCTGCCGTATCAGGCGACAAAAGGCAAGCCGCTGACGCTGACGTTTACCTACGACGGGCGGCTGACCGGCCAGGAAGATTCGCCGGTGTACGGCATCAAGTTTGCCTCGATCCAGAACGACTTCGCCTATCTGATGTATCCGGCGCGCTGGTTCCCGGTGGCCGACTACACGGCGGGACGGTTCACGTCGGACCTGCGCATTACGGTGCCCAAAGGCTTCCGCGTCATCGCCAGCGGCATCGAAACCGCGGTTCCGGCCGCGACGCCCGACAAGCAGACCTTTACCTTCGCCTACAAGAATCCGTCCTTCCCCGGGTCGATCGCGATCCTGCGGGGAGAAGGCCAGCGCATCGCGCACAGCGGCGTCAACACGACGTTTTATCTGCGTTCGGCCAAGGACGTCGCGCCGGCATGGGGCGAAGAAATAGGCAAAGCGATGACGTTTTTCACCGCGACCTATGGTTTGCCGCCGCAGTCGAACCTGGCCGTGGTCGAGACGGAAGCGGGTACGCCCAACGGCTATAGCGCGCCGGGAATTCTGTTCTTTTCGCCGCGCACGCTGACCAAGGAACCGAGTCCGAAAGTGGTGGCGAACCAGGTGGCGCGACAGTGGTGGGAAACACTGGTGTCGCCGGTGAGCCGCAACCATATGTGGATCGAAAACGGCATGGCGCGCTATTCGGAACTGCTGTACCTCGAAAATCAGAATGGCCCGGGTTCGGTGGAAGGCGACCTGCGCGACCTGTTTGTGGCAGCGCTCACGGTCGAGGATCCGCCGATCATCCAGTCGGCACGACTGGAGGACTATTCGCCTGAATACTGGGCGGCGACGTCCGGCAAGGGCGCCGCGACCATCCACATGCTGCGCTACGTCATCGGTGACGACGCGTTCAAGCGGACGCTCAAAGCGATTCCGGAGCGCTTCGCCTGGAAATCGATCAACACCGACGACTTCCGCAAAGTCGCCGAAGAGATGAGCGGCCAGGACCTGCGGTCGTTCTTCATTCAGTGGATCGAATCGAGCGGCGCGCCGGAATTTAAGCTCGAATACACGGTGTTCCGCACCACCAAGGGCTTCCGCGTGATGGGCAAAGTGTCGCAGGACCTGGACACGTTCCGCATGCCGGTGGACGTCAAGATCGAGACCGAAGGCAACCCCGAGGAAAAGCGTATTGAAGTGGTCGGCACGTCGTCGGAATTCATCATCGAGACGTTCGGCAAACCCAAGAACGTCATCATCGACCCGATGGGCCGCGTATTGCGGTTCAGCAACAATATGCGGGTCGCTGTGGCCATCCGCAAAGGCGAACAGTTTGCGGAAATCGGCGAATATGCGGAGGCTTTGAAGGAATACCAGAAGGCGCTGGAAGTGCAGCGTACGTCGTCGCTCGCGCATTACCGCGTCGGCGAACTCTTCTTCCTGCAGAGCAACTTCCAGACGGCCGCCAACAGCTTCCGCGAGGCCTTGAACGGCGACCTGGAACCGAAGTGGACCGAGGTTTGGGCGCACATCAACCTGGGCAAGATTTTTGACGTCACGGGTCAGCGCGAACGCGCCGTGAACGAATACAAACTCGCACTGCGCACCAAGGACAACACGCAGAACGCGCTCGAAGAGGCCGGCAAGTACAGCCAGACCCCATACGAACGCAAGCGGCGCGCGGAAAACTAGCGCCTCGAAACACATTCCGCCGCCGGACCGTCCATCTTTTTGGAGGCGGAATGCATACCGACCGGCGGCCGGTGGTCCTGATTACCGGCAGCGAAGGTTTCATCGGCGACGCGCTTGCGCAGGCGCTGGACCCATGCTATCGAGTGGCGGGCTTCGACGTGCGACGCCCCCACACGGACGCGCCGGCGCTCCGCTTCATCCACTGCGACCTCGCCGACGACAGCAGCGTACGAACGGCGCTTGACGAACTCCGCCGCCACTGTGGCTCGCACATCGCAAGCGTCGTCCACCTGGCCGGATACGACGACGACGGCCTGAGTCCGCTGTCTCACGAACACACCGTCAACAGCGCCGCCAGGCTACTTCGAGGTCTGCGCGATTTCGAAGTCGATCAGTTTATCTTCTGCAGCACCCCGATCGCCGCGAATCCTTTCGCCCATGAGGCCTATCCGCAACCCAAGCTCGAGGCCGAACGGGTATTGCAACGGGAACACGGGTCGATTCCCGTGGTGATTCTGCGGATTGGCGGCGTGTACGACGAGCAAGGCCACACCGCGCCGATCGCGCAGCAGATCGACCGGATTGCCCGAAAGGACCTGCAAAGCTATCTCTTTCCCGGCGATCGCGGCAACTGGCAAGCCTATGTCCATCTCGACGACCTGGTGGACCTGGTTCGGCGCGCGATTGACCGGCGGGACGCCATGGGAAGCTACGAGGTGTTCCTGGTCGCGGAGCCGGACAAGATGGAATACGCCGAACTGCGGGAACAGATCGGACGTCTTGTGCATGGCGAATCCTGGCGGACGGTTCGCATCCCCAAAGTGGTTGCCAGAGTGGGCGCCTGGGTCACGAACCAGTTGAACGACGAGAGCTTTCTCCGTCCTTGGACGATCGACGTTGCCGACGATGACTATCCGGTTCCCATTGACCAGGCTCGCGACAAACTCGGCTGGAACCCCCAACGGCGCCTGCGCGCGACGCTGCCGGCAATTGTCGCGAACATGAAGCGAGACCCGGAGGCATGGCGCGAGTTGAACGGGATCCCCAACCTGGCCGGCGGCGATGCCGGCAAACAAAAGGAACGGCAAGGCAAAGCATAACCCGCGGCCGCCCCCACCGGGTTGGCGCACGGCAAATGTGAAATGCACTGACGCGATACCATAAGGATTCCCATGCGAATCGCCATCGGCGCCGATCACGCCGGACTTGTCCTTAAAGACGAGCTTTGCGGCTACTTGGTCGCGGCGGGGTACGACGTTGTGGATCTCGGAACCAACAGTCTCGAATCCACCGACTACCCTGACTACGCGAGCGCCGTTGCGCATCAGGTCGGCAGCGGAGACGCGGAACGCGGCATTCTGGTGTGTTCCACCGGGGTGGGGATGTCGATGGCCGCCAACAAAGTGCGAGGTGTCCGCGCGGCCCTGGCCTTCAACACCGACGAAATTCAGTTGACCCGCGAACACAATGACGCGAACGTGCTGGCCATCGGGGCAAAGTACGTCAGCGCGGGAGAAGCGCGGCAATTCGTGGATATCTTCCTGAAAACGCCATTCAGCAACGGCGAACGCCACGCGCGCCGCATTGCCAAGTTGGCCGGCTTAGAGGAAAAGCAAGAATTATCATCATGACCGAGCAAGAACGCATGGCGCGGCCTCTGGCCAGCGTCGATCCCGATATTTACCGCCTCATCCAGAAGGAAGTGGAACGCCAGGACGAAGGCATCGAACTGATCGCCAGCGAAAACTTCACGTCTGAAGCTGTGCTCGAAGCCACGGGCAGCGTTTTCACCAACAAATACGCGGAAGGGTATCCCGGGCGCCGTTATTATGGCGGTTGCGCGGAAACCACGGACGTGGTGGAAACCATCGCTCGCGACCGCGCCAAGGAACTGTTCAAGGCCGAGTACGCGAACGTGCAGCCCCACTCCGGGTCCCAGGCGAACGCCGCCGTTTTTGGCGCCGTCCTCAATCCCGGCGACACCGTGCTCGGTATGAACCTCGCGCACGGCGGGCACCTCACCCACGGCAATCCGCTCAATTTTTCGGGCCGTTACTATCACATCGTTCCGTACGGCGTGAACAAGGATACGGAGCAGATCGACTACGAGGACCTGGCCCGCATCGCCGCCGAGAACAAGCCCAAGATGATCATCGCCGGGGGCAGCGCCTACGGCCGCATCATCGACTTTGCGAAGTTCCGCCAGATCGCCGATAGCG
>JAFDVT010000358.1 GCA_018268875.1 Acidobacteriota bacterium | reverse complement strand
TGGCCTTTCAAAATCTCACCCGTGCGAGGATCGGTAATCGACGCCCCATAGGACCAGCCTCGCGTCGAACGGTGCACCCAGTTGATGACGTTGTAGCGCACATCCATCGGGTCCGCGCCCTCCGGCAGCACTTCAACTTTGAACCCGTCCGGGAACCCCGCCGCCGCAAACGCCTGGCTCCACCATCGGGCACCTTCGACAAGCGCCGTGCGAATCGGTTCCGGCGCGCCGCGATCCACGTAGTAGACAATCTGTCCGCCAGGATGCAAGCGGTGCCTCGGGATGAACTTCTTCTCGATCCGTTCCTGCACGGGAGTCGCGTAATCGCGATAGGCAAAGTCGAAGTATCCGGCGCGAGGATCGAACACTCGCGGTGTGAACCCGGCCAGTTCCGGCAATTGAATGAACGAATGATGTTGCCGCAGCGTGATCGCCGACGGCACCGGCACCACCTCACGAACATACGCGCCGGCAGGCTCGCCAACCAGCGTGATGGTCACTTCTACTTCGGTATTTTTCGGAAACCCCTTCGTGCGAGGCATGTAGAACGCCGATCGCGACGCCTCCATCCGGTACGTACCTTGCCGCGCCCTTTGCAGTGCTCCGGCGGCGTTATGCGCATCGCGCAGGAACAACCCCGAACCATCGACCAGCACATGCCCATTGGATTCCGCCGCGACATCAAAGCCCATCAGCACCGATTGCGCAAACGAGTCTTCCACCGCCTTGCGCTCGTCCGGATTGTTGCTGATTGCCCGGAAATCCGTATTCAGTGCCGTCAGCAGCACCCGCGGGCCCACTCGTTCGAAGCGTACGAGCGCCGTCGTGCCAAGCTGTCCGCGATCCAAGCCCACGTCGTTCGAACCCATGCCCGCGGGCAGCGACGTGACGTACAACAGCTCTTTCCCAAACTGGTCGATGTCGATCCACATCCGTCCCGCCGCCTCTTCCCAATACAAGGGCAGGAACCCGTCGATCTTCCTGGCTGATCCTGTGATGTCGGCGTACGATCTTTTGCCCTGCCCCGTCGCAAGAAGTGCGGCGAAACAAAGAAAAAACGCAAAACGAACGGCTTTCATTTGAATAAACTAACGCAGCCAAGCTAGTATTGAAAACTTCGTGTCCGACAACAGCTACCAGAACGCCAGCCAGGACTACCTCGCTTCGCGCGAACTCAAACGTCACGCCCGCGTCCTGCATTTATGGGCTCTCGGAGTCGGAGCCGTCATCTCCGGCGACTTCTTCGGTTGGAACTTCGGCCTCGCCAGCGGCGGCTTCGGAGGCATGCTGGCCGCCCTTTGCATCGTCACCGTGATGTACTTCGGCCTCTGCCTCAGCATCGCGGAAATGGCCGCGGCGCTACCGCACACCGGCGGCGCGTACTCGTTCGCGCGGGCCGCCATGGGACCCTGGGGCGGCTACATCACGGGTCTTGCCGAGAACATGGAATACATTCTCACGCCCGCCGTCATTGTCGTCGGCATCGGTGGCTACCTCGGCGCGATCTTTCACACGCCGCCGGAATATGCGCCGCTTTGGTGGCTGCTCTGCTATGCGCTATTCGTCGCGCTCAACATCTGGGGCGTCGAACTTTCGTTCCGCTTCTCGGTGGTCATCACCGTGGCCGCGCTCGCCGTGCTGGCCGTGTTCTGGATCGGCGCGATCCCGCACATCGACCTCGCCCGCTGGGCCGGACCGCTCACGCCATCGTCGCCCGGCGCGGTGCTCGGATGCCTGCCCTTCGCGCTTTGGTTTTACCTCGCGATCGAACAGCTTCCCTTGGCCGCCGAAGAGTCCCACGATCCTTCGCGCGACCTTCCGCGAGGCCTGCTCTCCGGCCTCCTGACACTGGTTTTCTGCGCGTTTTCGACGCTTTTCACGAGCGCCGGCATCGAACCCGGAGCGGCCGCCGTGGGCAAATCGCAGGAACCTCTGTTCCTCGGCTTTGTAACGATTTTCGGCAAGGGGACCAGCAGTTCCATCCTCGCCGCCATCGCCTGCACCGGCCTGATCGCGTCGTTCCACACCATCATCTTTGCTTACGGACGGCAGATTTATTCGCTATCCCGCGCCGGGTACTTTCCCGTTTGGATGTCGGTGACACACCCGGTTCGCAAGACCCCAAATCGCGCGCTCGTAAGCGGAGCCGTCCTCGGTTACGCCGCTGCGCTGGCCATCCATTTCGCAGGGCAAGGCAGCGCCGTCGGTGCGGTTTTATTGAACATGGCCGTCTTTGGCGCGGTACTCGCGTACGTCCTACAGATGGTTTCGTTTTACCTGTTGCGGCAAAAGTTCCCCCAACTGCACCGGCCGTACCGTAGTCCGTTGGGCCTGGCCGGTGCGGGCGCAGCCGCGCTCATCGCCACGGTTACGCTCACCACGCTCTTCATCAACCCCGACTACAACAAGGGCGTAATTGGCGCGGTAATTTGGTTCGCCGCGGGTATCGCGTACTTCGCCGCCTACGCCCGAAAACGGCTTATCCTCGCGCCGGAAGAACAGTTCGCGCGCGATCTCAAAGCCTAATACAGAAGTCGAGTTCGCAACGTACCCGGGATCTGGTCGAGTTCCTGCTTCAACGCCTGGGATTCGGCCCGGTCCCGCGTTTCCATATCGATCACGACGTAGCCGATCTCCGGATTGGTCTGCAAGTACTCGCCGGCGATGTTGACGTTGTGGCGCGAAAACACGCCGTTCACCGCCGACAGCATACCCGGTTGATTGCGATGGATGTGCAGCAACCGGTGTTGCCGCGTGTGCGGCGCGGGAAGCGACACTTCGGGGAAGTTCACCGCCGACAGCGTCGAACCGTTGTTGCTGTACTTGATCAACTTCTCCGCCACTTCGATCCCGATATTGGCCTGCGCCTCTTCGGTGCTTCCGCCCACGTGCGGCGTCAGAATCACGTTCGACATCCCGCGTAGCGGCGAAACGAATTCCTCGCCTTCCGTCTTCGGTTCCTTCGGAAACACATCCAACGCCGCGCCCGCCAGATGCTTGGCCCGCAGCGATTCCGCCAGCGCTTCGATGTCCACCAGACTGCCGCGCGCGGCATTGATCAGGCACGACCGCTTCTTCATCTGCGCAATTTCCGCTGACCCGATCATGCCCTTGGTCTGCGGCGTATCCGGCACGTGCAGCGTCACGACATCGGACTGATCGAGCAGCGCGCGCAAACTCGGTACGGCCTTCGCGTTGCCCAGCGCCAGCTTCGTCTCGATGTCATAAAAGATCACCTGCATGCCGAACGCCTCGGCCAGCAGGCCCACCTGCGTGCCGATATGCCCGTATCCGACAATGCCCAACGTCTTGCCGCGAACCTCAAACGACCCGGTGGCCGTCTTGATCCATTCGCCCTTTTGCGCCGCGCTCGCGCGATGTGGAATGCCGCGCAACAGCAGCACCACTTCGGCCACCACCAGTTCGGCCACGCTACGCGTGTTCGAAAACGGCGCGTTGAACACCGGCACGCCTTGCGTCTGCGCGGCTTCCAGGTTCACCTGGTTCGTGCCGATGCAGAAGCAGCCGATCGAAATCAGCTTCGGCGCCTCCGCCAGAACTTCACGCGTCAGATACGTCGCCGAGCGGATCCCGATCAAATACGCATTCTTCAGAACCTTGCGCAGTTCATCGGGGGCAAGCGACTTCGGGTAGTGCTCGACATCCGTGTAGCCGTCGGCCTGAAAGGCTTGCACGGCGCTGGGATGGATGCCTTCGAGGAGCACCACTTTGATACGGCTCTTCTCAAGTGAGGGAACGCTCATGGTTGGGGTAAGTTCCATGGTAACTGGGATATGATCGTGAACAAACCATGCTGGTACTCACAACTGCGCTGCTTGCGGCTTCCGCGTCGTTGCTAGCTCAACAAGGGACGCCTATACGAGTGATTTCTCCGCAATACGATCTGGTGCTGAAAGGCGGCCATGTCATCGATCCGAAGAACAACATCGACGCGATAATGGACGTGGCTATCCGTGATGGCAAGATCGCGAATGTGGCGATTGCAATCCCGGCGACCCACGGTCGCAAAATAGCCGATGTCACCGGTCTCTACGTCACTCCCGGCCTTATCGATATTCACGTCCACGCCTACTCGGGCACCGGCAACAAGAACCTCACGGGCGACAGCAGTCTTTATCCCGACCCCCTTTCGTTCCGCGCCGGCGTCACCACAGAAGTCGATGCCGGCTCCTCGGGCTGGCGATCGTTTCCGGACTTCAAGCAGCGTGTTATCGACCGCGCCAAAACCCGCGTCCTCGCTTTCATCAACGTCGCGGGCCCAGGCATGACCGGCAAAGAAAACGACGACATCAACGGCACTGAGGCCGCCGCGGTCGCCAAGCAGTACCCCGGCGTTGTCGTCGGCTTCAAAACCGCGCATTATAGCGGCGAAGGCTGGACCTCGGTCGACGCCGCCATCGCCGCTGGCAAAGCCACGAATCTGCCTGTGATGGTGGACTTCGGCTTCCTCACCGCCGAACGCAACCTGCAAACCCTGCTCGGCGACAAGCTACGCCCCGGCGACATCTATACACATTGTTTTTCGGGCCATCGCGATGAAGTGGTGGACGGCAAGCTGAATCCCGCGATGCTGATGGGCCGCAAGCGCGGCGTGATCTTCGACGTCGGCCACGGCGCCGGCAGCTTTTACTGGAACATCGCCATCCCCGCCATGCAGCAAGGCTTTTATCCGGACTCGATCTCTTCCGACCTCCACACTGGCAGCATGAACTCCGGCTTCAAAGACATGCCCAATCTCATGTCCAAATTCCTCATCATGGG
>JAFDVT010000357.1 GCA_018268875.1 Acidobacteriota bacterium | reverse complement strand
GGACATTCATCGCAACACCTGAACATAGGCTACCTCAGCCATACGCCCGGTATTCCACAGCACCAAACTACAGCGCTAAACTGAAGATAGCTCTACCAAGCCACATTTCATCCTCAACCCCATGACATACGACGTAATCGTGATCGGGAGCGGACCCGGAGGCTATTCCGCCGCCGTGCGCGCCGGCCAGTACGGCCTCAAGACCGCCATCATTGAGAAAGACAAGTTCCTCGGCGGCACCTGCCTCCATGTGGGCTGCATCCCGACCAAGGCTCTGTTGCACTCGGCCGAAGTGTGGGACTACTTCAAGCACCCCGACGAACAGGGCATTTCCTGCGAAAATCCGCGCTTGAACCTGCCCGCCGTCAGCGCGCGCAAAGGCAAGATCGTGTCCAAGCACGCGCGCGGCGTCGAGTTCCTGATGAAGAAGAACAAGGTCGATGTCATCAAGGGCTACGGCAAGATCGCCGGCACCAATGCCAACGGCACCAAGAAAATCCAGGTCCATTCGGAACGCGGCGTCGAAGAATACGAAGCCAAGAATGTCATTCTGGCCACCGGATCGGAAGCTCGTATGCTTCCCGGCCTGCAACCGGACCCGCTCCGCATCTTTACCAACATCGAGATCCTGAATCTGCAGCATGTGCCGCAGAGCATGCTGGTGATTGGCGCGGGCGCCGTGGGCGTCGAATTCGCTTCCATCTTTTCGCGCTTCGGCACCAAGGTGACGGTGCTTGAAATGTTGCCTCGCCTGGTCCCCGTCGAAGACGAGGAAGTGTCGAAGGAACTCGAAAAGTACTTCAAGAAGCACGGCATCCGCTGCGAAACCGGCACCAAGGCCGAAAACATCCGTCACACGGCCACCGGCGTCGCGCTGACCGCGACGCTCGCCAACGGCCAGGTAGAAGAGATGGAAGCCGAATGCCTGCTGGTCGCGATCGGCCGCAAACCGAATACTGAGAACGTCGGGTTGGAAACCACTGCCGTCCAGCTGGACCGCGGATTTGTCAAAGTGGACGAATACCAGCGCACCGCGGAACCCAACGTGTACGCGATCGGCGACATCGTGGCCGGTACGCCGCAACTGGCGCACGTGGCGACGATGGAAGGCATGATCGCCTGCGCCACCATCGCCGGCAAGCCCGCTCGGCCCATCAATCGCAACCGCATCCCCGGCGCCACCTACACTGAACCGGGCATCGGTTCTGTCGGGTTGACGGAAGCCCAGGCGCGCGCCCAGGGTTATGACGTCAAGATCGGCAAGTTCCCGTTCATCGCGAATTCCAAGGCCGAAATCCTCGGCATGCACGACGGTTTTGTGAAGGTGGTCGCCGACGGCAAGTTCGGCGAGATCCTGGGAGTCCACATCATCGGACCGCACGCCTACGAACTGATTGCCGAGGCTGTGGCGGCGATGGAAGCGGAAGCGACTGTCGACACGCTCATCAACACGATCCACGCGCATCCCACGACGTACGAGGCCTTGGGCGAAGCGTTCAACGCCGTGTACGGGCAGGCAATTAACTTCTAAACCGTTGTGTCTTTCACGTCCCGCCAACTCGAAGTACGCGACCTCGGCCTTATGTCCTGGGCCGAGGCGTACGAACGGCAGAAGGAGTTCGAGGCGCTTCGCAAAGCGCAGTCGATTCCCGATCAACTGCTGTTTGTCGAGCACCCGCACGTGGTGACGATGGGACGCAACGGACACGAATCGAACATTCTGGCGAATCCGGAAATGCTGCGCCGGGCGGGCATCGCCTATGAGCAGACCAACCGGGGCGGCGATGTGACCTACCACGGGCCCGGGCAGATTGTGGGCTATCCGATTTTCGACCTGCGCGAATGGAAACGCGATGTTCTGGCGTATATCCGCGCAGTCGAGGACGTCATTACCGGAACGCTCGCCAGCATTGGGATACCAAGCTGGCGGGATCCTTCGGCCACCGGCGTCTGGACCAGCCAGGGCAAGATCTGCGCCATCGGAGTTCACATCAGCCGCTGGGTCACCACCCACGGCTTTGCACTGAACCACACCACCGACCTGTCCTATTTCCGTTACATTGTTCCTTGCGGGCTGACTCGGCCGGTGACGTCGATTGAGGCGCATGGCGTGGCCGTTTCCCGCACGGAGTTGATGGCGGAAATCGCACGGCGCGCCGCAAACATTTTCGGACACGAGGGTGTCCACCACCAAGAAGATTTACTAGTTCTCACGGAGACCAAATGACTGACGTCGTAATGCCCCAGATGGGCGAAAGCATTGTCGAAGGTACGTTGACCAAGTGGCTGAAGAAGCCAGGCGACAAGGTAGAGCGCGACGAGCCGCTCTTTGAAATTTCGACCGATAAGGTAGACACCGAAATTCCGTCGCCCGCCGCTGGCACGCTGGCCGAAATTCTGGTCCAGGAAGGTACGACGGTGGGAATCAATACGGTGGTCGGCCGCATTGGCGATGGCGCCGCCGCCCCGGCCCCTGCCCCGGCTGCTGCTGCACCCGCTCCGGCCCCTGCTCCGCCCCCGCCGCCGCCTCCTCCCGCTCCGGTGGCTGCTGCTCCCGCGCCTCCGCCGCCGCCTCCTCCTGCGCCCGCCCCGGCTCCCGTTGCCGCGAGCGAGGACGAAGGTAGCGACGACGATCCGCAGGGTCCGTTGTCTCCGCTGGTCCGCAAGATGGCGCGTGAGTTCGGCATCGACCTCAAGGCCGTCCGCGGCACTGGCGCCGGTGGACGTATCACCAAGCTGGACGTCGAAAATTACATGGCCGCGCAGGGCGCCCGCACCATGGCGCAACCCGCCGCTGCCGCGCCTGCTGCTCCTGCTCCGGTTGCTGCCGCGCCGGTTCCCGCCGCGCCGATGCCGCGCGCCGAAGCCCCGCGTACCCGCGTGGAACCGATGTCCACCATGCGCCGCAAGATCGCCGAACACATGGTGTTCTCCAAGCAGACCTCGGCCCATGTCACCACCGTGCACAAGGTGGACATGACCAAGGTGGCCAAGATGCGCGAGCGCAACAAGGCGACCTTCCAGGAACGTTACGGCTTTGGGCTGACGTACCTGTCGTTCATCACGCGCGCTACCACGGTTGCGCTGCGCCAGTTCCCGGCGTTGAACGCCTCGATCCAGGACACCAACATCGTTTACCACAGCGATGTGAACCTGGGCATCGCCGTGGCGCTCGACGGCGGCAACGGTCTGATCGTCCCGGTCATCAAGAACGCGGACGAAAAGAATGTCGCCGGCCTGCAGCGTTCGATCGTCGACCTGTCGACGCGCGCCCGCAGCAAGCAGTTGAAGCCCGATGAAGTGGCCGGTGGCACGTTCTCGCTCACCAATTTCGGCAGCTTCGGCAGCGTGTTCGCGACGCCGGTTATCAATCAGCCGCAGGTGGCGATTCTCGGCATCGGCACCGTCGAAAAGCAGCCGGTGGTGATCGACGACGCGATCGCGATCCGCTCCATCGCCTACCTCGCGCTGACGTTCGACCACCGCCTCATCGACGGCGCGCTGGCCGATCAGTTCGTGGGCAAGATCAAGCAGATCCTGGAGAACTGGTCCGAAGAAGTCCTGTAAGAATATTGCAGATTGCAATAAAGAATCGGCCGGGCGGCTCCTTTCGAGCTTCCCGGCCGTTTTTCTTATTTCCCCCAGGTATCGTAGTAGGCGATGTGGCTGAGGTACCGCGGATCGAGCGGAAAATAGAATTTGTGCGGCGCTTCCGGCACGATCAACCCGTGTAGTGTCAAATACTTAGCCGATTTGCCGAGGATCGGCATGGACGGGAAATTTTCCACCAGAAAGTCCGCGACCGTGGCCGCCGAATCGGTGAGCAGGACGCACTTGTATTTGCTGCGCTTCAATTTTTTGCTCGCCAGCACCAGCTTTCCCTGGATGCGCGAGGGGATCTGAAAATGCTGGGGGTACTCGGCTTTGTACTTCAACAAATCGCTGTCGCCGCTGATTTGGATGACGTCGGTGTTGATGTACGCCGTGCGAAGCGTAG
>JAFDVT010000356.1 GCA_018268875.1 Acidobacteriota bacterium | reverse complement strand
TCGGTCTCCTCGCGACTATCGAATTCGCCTGGAGTGCTGCGGTCATGCTGCTGGAAAAGTCGGATATGCAGTCCTGGACTTCGGCGCTGGTGAGAAAGTTCATGTGGCTCGGCGCGTTCTATGCGCTGCTGATCTACGGACGCTACTGGATTCCCGCCATCACGGACAGCTTTGAACTGATCGGGCAGACCGCGTCCGGCACCGGACCGATGGCTCCCAGCGACGTGTTCACCAGGGGCATCGATATCGCCGGGGCGCTGATGGCCACTTCCAGCACAGCCGCGTTCTTCACCAACCTCGGAACTTCTCTCGCGATGATCTTCACCGGTATCATCACGGCTCTGGCGTTCATCGCGATCACCGTCCAGTTCGTGGTCGCCATGGTGGAGAGCTACATCATCGTGGCGGCCGGCTTCATCTTCGTCGGGTTCGGCGGTTCCCGCTGGACGGCACCCTACGTGGAGCGCTACATCGGCCTCGGTGTCGCGACGGGCGTCAAGATCATGCTGCTTTACCTTTTGATCGGCACCGGGATGAATCTGTCCGTGGATTGGATGACCGATGCCCAGAAGATCGCAGCGAGTTCGAGTCCGGCGATGTCGGCCCTCGAAATCATGGGCGCGTCGATCATCTTCATGATGCTTTGCTGGCAGATCCCCAAGCTGTTCGCGGCTGTATTGGGTGGATCGCCGGCGCTGTCCGGAGGTGACCTGGTCTCTACCGGTGCTTTTGTTGCTGGAGGCGCCATTGCCGTCGGATCACTCGGCCTCAGTGCCCTCGGCGCGGCTGCCGGTGCCACGGGCGCCCTGTCCGCTGGAGGCACGGCAGGTTCGAGTGGTACCGCCGGATCTGCTGGCGGCTCCGCATCACCGGCGATGCTCGCTTCCGCAGGTTCGAGCGGGGCTGGCGCCGGAACGCCACCGCCCCCGAGTGCGCCCAGCCCAAGTCCGTCCAGTCGACCGTCGCAGCCTTCTGCGCCACTATCGGACGCGACAAGAAGTTTGACCGGCATGCCCCGCCGGATCTCATCCCAAGTGCCGCCGGATTCCGGCCCGCACGCAACGCCGCCGAAGTTGAACATTGATCATCACGAGTAAAGGAGGGTCCTCATTGTGACCAGCGCCGTAAGACTAGAAGAACCTGTATCCGTACCGCACGCCATCAAGGAAGCCCGACCGCATGAAAGGTCGCCGGCCAGTTCGTACAACCCATACCTGGCAGCTCGGCGGGAGTGGGATGAGCGCTACGGGAATCTGATCACGCGCGAGCGAAACTGGCGCATCATGGCGTTGATCTGCGCAGTCATCGCGCTTGTGGCGATCGGCGGAGTGATTCGCTTATCCACGAAGACGCACATCGTCCCGTTCGTCGTGGCAATGGATTCCCTCGGACGCACCATGGCGGCCGGTCCGGCCGAGGAAGCATCAACCGCAGACGACCGGCTGAAGCGGGCGACGCTGTTCACCTGGGTTGAGGACTTGCGAACTGTCACGACTGACGGGATCGCCCAGCGCAAAGCTATCGACCGAGTCTATGCCCATATCGCTAGCGGTGGCCAGTCGCAAGCCTTCATCAGCGAGTTCTATCGGTCCGCGCCTCCACAGAAGCGCGCCTCCAGTGAAACGGTGAGCGTGGAAGTTCGGACGGTATTGCCGACCAGCGAGCGGACCTTCGAAGTCGAGTGGATGGAGACCACTCGCGATCTCTACGGCGCGGTGAAGGGGCAGGATCACTGGAAGGCTGCATTCACGATCGCCGTAAACCCGCCTCTCGACGAACGCATGGCCCGCATCAACCCCCTCGGAATCTACGTCACGAACGCGAGTTGGGGCAAGGTTCTCTAGAACGGAAAGGAATACGAATGCGAACACTCTTCGTTATCGCAACTCTCGCAATCGCTTCATCGGTTGCGCTCCTTGGACAACAAAGCGGCCCTCCGCCGGTCCAAGCCAAGCGGCTCCCGCCGGACAAATCGTCGCGGAAGGCAGCATCGAGCAGCGACGCATACCTCGACCGGTACGATTTCGGGGCGCAGCTCTCCACGCTTCAGGACCCCGACGCGTTGAAGTCGAATGGCGGGCCTGTGAATCCCATGCCGGCGTCCACCGATTCTGGCGTGCCGCCGGGATTCAAGCCGAAGACCGATGTTCAGTTGACGAAGACGGCGCAGGACGCTGTTCAGATCAGCGAGAAGTGGATGTCGGAGCATAACCAGCCCGCAGTCGGTCGCGACGGCCGCGTGCTGTACTCCTACGGTGCCGGGCTCCCGACCGTCGTCTGCGCGCCGCTGCGCGTGTGCATGATCGAGCTGCAATCTGGTGAGAAGCTCGTCGGTGAGCCCCACATCGGCGACTCGGTCCGCTGGAATCTCTCGCCGGCGATGTACGGCAACGGGACATCGGCAACCTCGGTCATCGTTCTGAAGCCTCAAGG
Source organism: Acidobacteriota bacterium (assembly GCA_018268875.1). Taxonomy (GTDB): domain Bacteria; phylum Acidobacteriota; class Terriglobia; order Bryobacterales; family Bryobacteraceae; genus F-183. The sequence goes on along the minus strand of JAFDVT010000356.1, from coordinate 1,589 downwards.
CCCTGGACTCGACACGAATCTCCTGATCACGACCGATCGGCGCGCCTACTACCTTCGCCTCTTGTCCAAATCCGACGACTACGTTGCTCGCGTAGCGTTTGCCTATCCGGATGAAGAAGAGAACGAGAAGAAGTGGCAGCAGCACCTGGCCGAACAGAAGGCTCAAGAGACAAAGGCCACCCGAATCGCGGAGCTTCCGCCGAACGCGGTTGACTCGATGTACTTCAATTACCGGCTCAAGGGCGGGGACGACAACATCCGTCCGGTTCGTGTCTTCGACGACGGCAAGAAGACGTACATCCAAATCAGTCAGGCGGCCCGGAATCGCGAAGCGCCGGTGCTAGTCGTTATCGGGCCGGACGGCAAGCAAGAGATGGTGAACTACCGAGTCAAGGACGACATGTACATCGTGGATCGGCTCTTCGAACGCGCAGAGTTGATTCTGGGCAGCGGCAAGAAAGCACGCAAAGTGGAGATCGACCGTGAACGAAAAGGCTGACACGTTGTCCGACACCTCAAATCACAAGGCCCCGCGGCTCGGAGAAGCACCGGATGGGCTTGATCTGCACCCGCGCCCGCCGCGGCCCGTTCGCGTCAGCAAACGAGCAGCCGGAGCGCTGATGGCCATCGCCGCGATCATCCTCGGGTTGTTCGCTTACGGCGGGTACAAGCGCCAGCAACGGCAAGTCGCAGCGTTCGCCGAGGGCAACACTCCTAGGAACGTCTCACCGGCCACCGCTGCCGGCGTGGACATCGCGAAGGACATACCGACGGGCAATCTGCCGAGCGCCTCGACCCTCCGCGGTGCGCCTTCCGAATCGGGCACGTTGGTGCCGCCCGGCGAACTCCAGGCGCAACAGATGGCCGGCGGTCCAGGCGCGGGCGGACAAGTCTTCGTGCGCCAGGCGCCGATGCCGGCGCAGCCGGTTGCCGCCCAGATCCCTCAGCCCCACGAGCCATCTCCTGAGGAGCGCCGTCTTCTCGCCGCCTACGAAAGAGAGCTGCAGGCGATCGCCGCGCCGACCACGCTCAGAGACAGCTTTGGCAGTGCAGGTGTCGGTACGTCCTCGCAAGCAGGCCAAGCCGGCCGCAACAATGTCGACGATGCCGCCCAGCTCGCGTCGATGATCCAAGCCCTTTCACGCCAGAACGGCGGCGGATCGCAGGTCAGTCCTGACGCGTTGCGCTCCCTTGCCGCCTCGCGCGGAAGCTCCGGAAGTGAGACCGGCGACGACGGTGATCAGAACCTGCAAGGGCGCAAAGAGGCATTCCTGGCGAAGACACGAGCCGGACAGATGGATGAGTACCTGAAGTCCACTCGAACCGCGCCGCTGTCGCGGTACGAAATCAAAGCGGGTTGGGAGATCCCGGCGATCCTGGAACAGTCCTTGAACTCAGACCTCCCCGGCGAACTGAAGGCGCTCGTGTCATCGAACGTCTACGACACCGCCAGCGGTCGATTTCTGCTGATCCCGCAAGGCGCGCGCCTGGTCGGGGCGTACAACTCGAGGATCGGCTACGGCCAGGACGGCGTTCAGGTGATCTGGGATCGCGTCATCTACCCGGATGGTTCTTCGCTCGACCTCTCC
>JAFDVT010000355.1 GCA_018268875.1 Acidobacteriota bacterium | reverse complement strand
TGCCCGTGCGGCGTCTCGAAGCCGAGGCCATCCGTGATTCGATCCTCACCGTGTCGGGACGCCTGGATCGCACGTTGTACGGCAGGAGCATCCCCCCGGTCATCAGCGACTATCAGGACGGCCGCGGCAAGCCACCTTCGGGACCGCTCGATGGCGATGGACGCCGCAGCATCTATATTGGGGTTCGCCGCAATTTTCTAACGCCCATGTTCCTGGCATTCGACTACCCTCTGCCCATTTCGACCATTGGCGGCCGAGGTTCGTCGACGGTTCCCTCGCAGGCGTTGTTGATGATGAACAACGAGTTCGTCGAACAGCAGGCCAAGCTTTGGGCCGAGCGGGTGACGCGCGAACAACCGGATCCCGCAAGGCGCATCTCGCAGATGTACGAAGAGGCGTTTGGACGCTTGCCCAATGCCACCGAAACCGAAGCGACGCTCGCGTTCGCCAAAGAAAGTTCCTGGGCGGACCTTGCCCACGTCCTGTTGAATTCCGCGGAGTTTTTGTATGTCCAATAGCTGCCCCAGCAGGCGGGAATGGCTGTTTCGCGCGGCCAATGGCTTCGGCGGTCTCGCGCTGGCGAACATGATGGCCAACGCCGCGACGCGTCCGCCGCACTACGCCGCAAAGGCCAAAGCGGTGATCTTTCTGTTCATGGACGGCGGTCCGGCGCAGATGGACACCTTCGACCCCAAACCGCGTTTGACGACCGACAACGGGAAACCGCTGCCGTTCAAGCCTCCGACGACGGTGTTCAACATCAGCGACCGGATCTACGGGTCGCCGTTCGCGTTTAAGCAGTACGGGCAAAGCGGCGCGCCGGTGAGCGAACTGTTCCCGCACGTCGCCGGATGCGTCGACGACATGTGCATCATCCGCTCCATGGTGGCGGACCATTCCGAGCACACGGCGGCCAACTACTTTATCCATTCGGGGTCCGGCTTTCAGGGCCGCCCGTCGATGGGCGCGTGGATCAACTACGGCCTCGGTTCGGTCTCCGACAACCTGCCGGGGTTCATCGTCCTGGACAATGGACTGATCCCGCCCGGTGGCCTGGATTGCTTCGGCGCCGGGTTCCTGCCCGCGAGTTATCAGGGCACGGTGTTCCGTCGCGGCAGCCATCCCATCGCCGACCTGGAACCTCGCGGCCCGGCATCGGCGCAGCGCGCCAAGCTCGATCTGCTGGGAAAGCTGAACAAAGGAGTGCTGGAACGCTTCGGCCAGGTCAGCGAGATCGAGGCCACGATTTCCAACTACGAACTCGCCTTCCGGATGCAGAGCGAGGTTCCGGGCTTACTCGATATCTCCAACGAATCGGACGCGACCCAAAAGCTGTACGGCATCGACGAGGACATCACAGCGGACTTCGGCCGGTCCTGCCTGATGGCCAGGCGGCTGGTGGAAAAAGGAGTTCGCTTCATCGAACTTCTGACCCCGGCGCACAAAGGGCTGGACCGCTGGGACCAGCATTCCGACTTGCTCAACGGCCACCGTCTCAACGCGAAGTCCACGGACAAGCCGATTTCCGGGTTGTTGAAGGATCTGAAGGCCCGAGGTCTCCTCGATTCGACGCTGGTGATCTGGGGCGGCGAGTTCGGCCGTACGCCCTGCGCCCAGATGTCGGACTCCAACCCCACGTCCAAGATCGGGCGGGATCACAATCCGTTCGGCTTCACGATGTGGATGGCCGGCGGTGGCGTTAAGCCCGGCCTGGTCTACGGCGCAACCGACGACTTTGGCTACTATGCGGTGGAAAACAAAGTCCACATGCACGACCTGCATGCGACGATCCTGCACCTGCTGGGGATCGACCACCTGAAGCTGACCTACCCGTATTCAGGCCGCGACATGAGGCTCACCGACGTATTCGGTAACGTAGTGAAGGATATCATTACTTAGTACCTAAAGAGACTTCTCGCCTCGGACGATTACCTGAGTGGACGGGTATGTCTTCCTTTTTCTATACCTCGGTAGGGCCTGAGTTCTTTAACAAGCGTCTTTCAGAAGCATTTGAATTCAACTTCCCCGACCTGGCGAAGAACCGCGAAGGAAAACTTGCGCCGGATCAATGGAATCGCCTGATCTGGAACGCGCTTCTGCCGTTATTTCGCACCATTCTGGGATCCCTTTTGCTGCTTGGTGTGTACGCTGGGTTGGCGAGATTCATCGGCCAGGGCGGTTGGGTACAGATCGTACAGCTCCTGCTGCTGTTTATGATCGCCGCCGGCATGGTGAAGGCGTCGATCAACATCGCGATGCTGATTGGGGATCTGACCAAGGGCAAAGTGGCGATGATCGAAGGCCGCATGGAGCCGAGCTGGAATACCGACGGCCGCAAAGCGGTAAACCAGCGCGAAACCGGGTCCAGATCGGTTACCAAGTACCGCTTTGCGGTGGGTCCGGAACGGTTCAACGTACCGGAATCGGCCTTTCGCATCCTGACCGACAATTTCGAGGCCGGCCTGCCGACCGTGCGCGTCTACTACACGCCGTCGACCAAGCAGATTTTATCCATCGAAGCGATTTCGATCGAGGAATTGGCTCTGCGCCCCGAGCAGATGAAGAAAAAGACCAAGCCGACGTCGATCTGGAAGAGCAAGCTCGAATCGTAAGCCAGAAGCGCGTTAACGCTTCTGGTTCACTTCGAGGTAACTCCGATTGATCCGGGCCTTCATGATTTCCGGCATTTCCTGGCATTTGCCGTCCCGGCATTGCGGCGGATACAAATCCGAAGGCAGCGACTCCTGGTAATCCGCTGGAATCTCAAATAACGCCGCGTCCGGCTCCGCAGCCGAAAACGACACCAGTTCCTGCACCGAGGCGCCGCCGCCATGTTCGTATCGCTGTTGGACCAGGGCGCAATTGGCATCGGGAAGGTACCAGGTGGTCCAGACGGAACCGCTGCCGTC